>JAZLIK010000075.1:0-6489 GCA_045617345.1 Lachnospiraceae bacterium
CAGGCTGATTCCAACTTTGGGGTCTATGAACGTCCTCCTTTTGTTAATAACGGAACTATCAACATAACTCAGAGTCGGGACTCGCATTACCTTTTCTCAGCATTGTCGGTTCGTGATGCCATTTTGATAAACAACGGTACAATTAAGCTGAAGACCGATGCAATACTCAAGAATTTCCATGATAATTATGCTCTTCGTGCGGATAACGAAATCAGTAAAAGCGTTATTGATATTGCCAGCGCGGAGCTGATCAATAACGGTAAGCTTGAGGCAGAGGCAAAGGCCGGACTCGGGATAAATATCCACGGTGCCCGCTACCTGTACAGAGAGAATACCAACAATCATCTTGGTGACGACGTTAAGTATGCTTATTTCTCACGACTGGTGAATACGAAAAATGGAGAGCTTGTACTGACAAGCAACGGAGGAACAGCCTGCAATATCGGCAAGAACGGATGCCTGATTAATGACGGCAAGGTCACCTTGAAGGACAAGTCCGATAAGACCGCGGATGTAGTGACTCTGCTTATCGGTGGCAGAGTGGTCAACAACGGAACCTTTACCAACAGCGGAATAATCGGATACAACAGTGGCGATATCTATAAGTTCAGCGGTTACGAGAAGAGTTTCGGATTCCTCGGAAAGAAGTGGAAGGGCAAGGGCAGCGAGATGCTCGCATACACGATTTCGCTTCCGAACGTCGGAACATATGATGATCATGCGAAGATTTACGTCTCGGGCGACAAGAAGGTTCTCGTTGACGGAATCTCGGATTACCTTGATACATCAACTCTGAGGGTACTTCTCCCCGTTAACAAGACAGTTAAGCTTACCACAAAATATACGGGATATGCGGATGCTACCAAGTCGTTCAAGACCGCTTCATCGGTAAAGGCTTATTATGATGCGGCATTTAAGGCATTCAAGAGTGGCTCGGCATTTGGCACGGTTTCTATCTCCATGAAGAAGGGAAAGAGCACTGTTGATGAATCCGTGAGCTTATGTCCACTCGTAACGGGGGAGGAGAACTTCGCCACGAGCGGGGAGGACAGCGTCCATGTCATACTGCTCACCGATGACGGCAAGGCCGGAACCGCAAGGTGTATGTACAGTCTTTCGACGGATCACTACACCAGGGAGATTGTGCCTGACACAGTGAAGCTTAACGGAAGAACCTTTAAGATTACGCAGACGGGCAGCTACGTCGGAAGCAGCAGCACCGGGGAGATTGTGATAGGAGCCAACGTTGAGGAAATTCTGCCCGGATCAATCATGAAGGCCTATACGGACAACAATCTTCAGAGTATCGTCGTGAAAACTAAAAAGCTCAAGGCGGGCTCGATAGGAGAGGGTGCGTTTAAGAATGTTCCGGCCGGCTGCAAAATCACCGTTCCGAAGTCATGCCTCAAGAAGTATAAGAAGCTTTTTATCGAGGCGGGACTTAATAAGAAGGTGAAGATAGTAGGAAAATAAATAAAGCGTAAGAATTGTACTTTTTATGATATAGACTGTGCCATTTGTTAAAAAAAAGGTTCCGATGATTTCGCTGATGATGTATAGGGTGAATGGTTCCGATGATTTCGCTGATGATGTATGGGGTGATTGATTCTGATGATTGGGACATTCGGGTATTCAGACAAACATATAATGATAAATTGCAGGTAATCCAAGTGGTTACCTGCAATTTTTATTTGGCGCTTACGATTCATAAGTTTATGTTACTATTCGCCGTCAGGCCAAAAACATTCATAAAGCACGCTGCAAACTCAGTGCCTCATTCGATTCGTAATGGAAACGGTCTTATTTTGGTAACCTGACCCCCAAAATATAGTTGACAATTATTGTCTAATGTGTTAGACTCGATACTGTCGAATGTATTAGACAGTATGCGATGGAGTTTGTTTTGAGAAAGGATGGATGTATATTTTATGAATTCAACACCTAAAATTTTTGAAAGCGAATATCGTTTTTGCCTTTTACTTTGGGAAAATGAACCAATGGCCAGTGCTAAGCTTGCAGGTATTTGCAAGGAAAAGCTGGGATGGAGCAGAACGACTACTTATACAGTGATAAAGAGACTGGGAGATCGTGGAGTGCTTGTGAATGAAAATAGTATAATAAGGTCTTTAGTGTCGAAGGAGGAGGTTCAGGTAGCCGAACTGGACGAGTTGGTTGAGAAGACCTTCGAGGGATCTATGCCTGCATTTATAGCAGCGTTTGCGAAGAGACAGGCACTGTCGGAGAAAGATATTGAAGAAATCAGAAAAATTATAGAAAAACAATAGCAAAATAAAGGATAACTGAATAATAAAAATTTTTTAGAATAATGAAAGGCGATATAATGGAAAAACTATTTCTGAATTTAGTGAATTACAGCCTGGTGGCCGGGTGGCTCGTGTTGGCCATTCTTCTTGTGAGGCTTATATTTAAAAAGGTTCCAAAGTGGATTATATGTATTCTGTGGGCAATGGTCGCAGTGAGACTGATATGTCCTTTTTCAATAGAGAGCATTTTTAGTCTGGTACCCAGCAGTAAACCATTCCCGGATGAATTTATCACTACAGCTACACCCTTTGTTGATACAGGATTTACTAAAGTAGATCAGATGATTAATCCTATTGTGGAAAGCTCTCTGGCGACACCTGATGACATGTTTGCCACAGCGTATCGCACACAGGGCTTATTCTTTGCAGCAACTTTGATATGGATAGCAGGTCTGATGATAATGATCCTTTATGCGATAATCAGTTCTCTGATTTTAAGTTTAAAACTGCGTACTGCTACGCTTTTGGAAAAGGGAATAAAGCAGAGTGACAGAATAGGGTCGCCTTTTGTTTTTGGAATTTTCAGGCCATACATTTATTTGCCTTACAACCTGAAAGGTGCGGATTTAGTCTATGTGGAAGAGCATGAAAAAGCACATATTAAGCGTAGAGACTATTTATGGAAACCACTGGGCTTTGTGATTCTTTCGGTTTACTGGTTTAATCCCTTGATCTGGGTAGCGTATATTTTCCTGTGCAGAGATATAGAGGCAGCCTGCGATGAACGGGTTGTGAATAAAATAGGTGACGAGAAGCGGAGCGAGTATTCGGCAGCACTTCTTAATTGCAGTATCAAGCGAAGAATGATAGCGGCCTGCCCTATAGCGTTTGGCGAAACAGGTGTAAAGTCCAGAATTAGAAATATCATGAACTATAAAAAGCCGGCATTTTGGGTGTTAACAGTATCGCTGGCGGCATGCACAGTGGTAGCGGTTTGCTTCCTGACAAATCCTGAAAAATCACCCTGGAAATATACAGTAGATGTGAATAGTGATGCGTGGACAAATATGAGTTTGGAAGAACGGTATGAAGCTTGTCGTATCCCACAGAATGAGCTTAATAAAATGAGTGATGAGGAGCTGGTACAGGCGGTAAATGATTATCCTTTTCTTTTGGATCTGTTAGCTGTAGACAGTATCGGTAATAATGAATGGGCAAATATTTTTGCAAGCAGGTGTGATGCTTTTGCAAGGCTTAAGACAAAAGAAAATGCGGTTAATGTATTAAGTAAATTCATTGAAGATAATTACAGCGGTGAAATCGAAGGTGAGGATAAGCTTAAAAAGAATTCATTAAATATGCTGTTGGACCATTTAAAGGGAAGCACGAGCCCTGTGGCAGATGCAGATACTTACAATGAAGAGCTGATTGGTAAAGGTATTGATGACCGGAATCAATCAACTGATAAAAATACTGACTATTCAAGTGCTGAAAAAATAATGAAATCCTTTGGTCAGGTGACTGATATTGTGAAAACCTACAAGTTGGATAATTGGCATAATAAGTCTGTTAGTTACTGTGTAAACGATAATGTGGTTTTTGATTTGGATATTAATTTTTCAGAGTATAAACAGCTATTAGAGCTGGTAGATAATGTTAAGCTCATCAGTGAAAAGTGCAGCTTTTATCCGGGAGACTCGGAGACAAAGCTCACAGACTATGTTGTGATTAATGCCACGGAAGAGCTGAGTCAGGCGGGTATTGTTCTTGATAAAATGGCAATAGGTGAAAAGGAAATTTACATATTTGTTCATGAAAAGGACGGTAAAAGTAAAGTCATTTATATGCCCTATAAAAATGGATATTCTGTCAATATGGCCGGTGTGAGAGGATGTTTGTTCAACAGGGAAAATTTTGATGAATATGCAACAAATATGAGTGCCGGCAGCCATAAGAATATATTTGAAATCGGAACCTATCAGAATAACACCGGCTATTATGTGGATTTAAACGGTGATGGTGTAAAGGAGGAGCTCCTGGTGGCACGGGCCAATAAATATGGTGGCAATACCGGTGAAATAATTTATCTAAACGGCGAATGTGTGGTATATCAGGGGGATGATGACGGCATATTGCCGGATAAATTCAGTATCATTGATGTGGATACGTCGGATGGCCAAATGGAGATATTAATTGACAGTGATATGTCAGCGTATTCGGGAAGCAGATTGTACTCCTATCAGGATGGTAAGCTGGTATTATTAGGTGAATTGCCCTTCTCACTTATGAAAAATGTGGGGGAGGATTTCTACAATAGGATTGTAGATTCGGACAGGATTCCGGGCGATGGAACTCTGCTTGGATATGCCAATTTCGTTGATTTACTGCAGGATAATCTATATGCTGACATCACTCTCAAACTCAATCGTGAACATACCGGTTTTGTCATTACAGATGAATTGTTTTATCCCCGGAGGTTCATAGAGGAGAGGGGACTGGCGGATGAAAATCATTATTATAAGCTTCGCTGCAAGGTTTGTGTGGCA
Source organism: Lachnospiraceae bacterium (assembly GCA_045617345.1). Classification (GTDB taxonomy): domain Bacteria; phylum Bacillota; class Clostridia; order Lachnospirales; family Lachnospiraceae; genus RUG11977. The sequence goes on from JAZLIK010000075.1 coordinate 4,811, forward strand.
TCAGACATGGATTCTTCAACAATTGACAGAAACAATGTAATTGAGAAGGGGAATGTGATAATTGATATCACAGATGGTAAACGATGGATTCATGTCAAAGCAGTAGATGGAAATACCACCGGCGGCTGGATTGATATGGACGATTTATTTGAATACATTCTTGAAGAGACGGATCCGTCTTTGTTGCAGCGAAGCTATTATAGAGGTGATATTTTGTTTGAAAATCTGAATCATGCGGGGTGACCTTCACGACATTGAAGGAAAAATGTCGATTAATTCAGAGTGGAAAATTCTTCGAGGTTCCAAACTTTATCTACAAGACCTTCGTAGAAATCCGGCTCGTGACATACAAGCAGAATTGACCCTTTATAATCATTAAGTGCCCTTTTGAGCTCGGTTTTGGCATCAACATCAAGATGATTTGTGGGTTCGTCGAGGAGCAGAACATTGGTTTCTGTGTTCAGTAGTTTACAAAGTCTTACTTTAGCCTGTTCTCCGCCGGAGAGAACCTTGACCTTGCTTTCGATATGTTTGGTGGTCAGACCGCACTTGGCCAGAGCATTGCGGACTTCATATTGCGAAAAGCCGGGGAAGGTTTCCCAGATTTCTTCTATTAAGGAAAGGAATATCGTGGGAAATCAGAATGAAAGCGTTGTCATAATCCTGAAGATATCTTTTGAGCCATTCAATGTGGTTGGCATCAAGATAATTGGTGGGCTCGTCCAGAAGAAGTATCTCAGGCTTCTCCAACAGAAGTTTTGCCAACAGAATTTTTGTACGCTGACCGCTCGAAAGCTTTGTAACCTCGGTATCAAGACCAAGAGGAAGAATATCGAAGGCGCGGGCAACCTCTTCGACTTTTGTGTCTATTATATAAAAGTCATGGGAGTCGAGCAAATCCTGAAGGGTACCCATTTCTTCAAGCAGTTCATTCATTTTATTGTCATCGGTTACTTCGCCCATTTCTAAGCAGATATCGTTAATTCGCTGTTCCATATCAAAGAGCCTGGAAAAAGCACTACGGAGAATATCACCGATAGTCTGACCTTCTTTGAGCACGGTATGCTGATCAAGATATCCGACATTGATGTTTTTGGCTCAGGTTACAGTGCCCTCGTCCGGAGCAAGCGTGCCTGTTACGATATTCATAAAGGTTGATTTACCTTCGCCGTTTGCACCTACGAGACCGATGTGTTCGCCCTTTAACAGGCGGAAAGAAACGTTATTGAAAATTGCACGGTCACCAAAGCCGTGTGTGAGATTTGAAACGTCTAAAATCATTTTTTTTCGAATTCAAAAACTGTTGAATTATTCCTTCTGAATGTTACAGGATTGAGTTATATCATAGTTTTTCTATGTTGCATATAAAAAATTAAATTATTAGGTAATGTGAGTTCTCATCAGAACGTAAAACTGATTTTGTGGCGCAATTTATGAATGTTTTTGCCGGGCGGTGAATAGTAACCGGAATTGAGTCTTGATTAGTATTTTATAATTATTGACTTGACCATTATGATTCTTTTATGTATAATTCATATATATGGATTTGCGAAGGGAGAAAAGCTATGCCATCAACTAATGAGTGCGAATACTGCGGGTCAACTATTACAAGCAATGATAGCAAATGTCCGAATTGCGGAGCTTCAAATCCTCTTTTTGTGGTAGATACTGAACGGATT
>JAZLIK010000076.1:0-10189 GCA_045617345.1 Lachnospiraceae bacterium
TGATGCAAGATGCATAGGTGGAAACCCGAAAGCCAAATCGGATGGCATTTTCTACAAAATCCGAAAAGTGCGCTGCCATAACAGGCAGATACACAAGTTCGGAATTCTTAAGGGAGGCATCCGAAAACGGAATCAGGCTGAATATCTTGTTAAAGGCTACAGGCTCTTTGACAAGGTTAAATACCTTAACCTGGAATACTTCGTGTTTGGCCGGAGGTCAAGCGGTTTTTTTGACATCCGTACACTTGACGGAGAAAAGGTCAACAAGGGCAGCATAAGCTGCAAGAAAATAAGGCTGGCAGAATCTGCCGGTTACTACTTAAAAGAAAGGAGATTGGCGCTCCTCTCATGACTGAAGTCACGAGTCTCCGCGCCATAAAAATTAATGAAAAAAGTGTCCTTTTATAGAAATGATGAAATGACCTGTAAAACCGTAAAGCCCGGATTGACCGGCGAATCCGGAATGTTCTGTAATCCCGAAACAGCATCTGAGTCTGTAATGCTCCGGCAAACCGGAATCAATTGCGGGTCAGGGTTTACAGGCAAAAGCTGCGGAGGTACTGCGCGTCGCAATTTATTTGTGCGTCTGTCGCTGATACTTTGTCTGATGCTTGTGACGTTTGCACTGACAGCCTGCGGCAGCGAGAAAAAGACGATTTCTTCGGAGAAAGACCTGCATCACGAAGGCGTGATTATCGGGGCGGGAGTAGGAACGGAGGCGCTGATTCAGGTGGAAAAATGCATACCTGAGGCTGAGGCGGCTCCGTTTACGAGCGAGGTGACAGGCTATGAGGCGCTAAAGCAGGGCAAAATTGATGCGTATGTGTATGAAAGGTCGCAGCTGGAATTTGCCATGGCAAACGGGCTTAAAGGAGTAAAGCTGCTGGATGAAAATATAGGCGATCCGGTCGAGATTGCAGCCGGTATTTCAAGGGTTACCAAGGTTGCCGGTCTGACTGAAGATTTTAATGCCTTTTTACAGGGTATCAAAGATGACGGAACACTCGACGACATGTATTACCGGTGGATTGTCTGCGGCAGGAATGACATGCCCGAGATAGAAAAGCCGACCGCGCCCGATCACAAGCTTGTGGTGGGTACCACGGGTCTGGTTCAGCCGTACAGCTATTATGAGGGAACTAATTTGACAGGCTTCGATCTGGAAATGACTTACCGTTATGCACTTTATTCAAATGCAGATGTGGAGACAAAGGTTTATGATTATGCCGGAGTTGTTGCGGCTGCCGAAAGCGGTACGGTTGACATTATTCTGGCAAATCTGAATGCAACTGCTGAACGACGCGAGGTGATTGACTTTTCAAATCCTATTCATCTGGTTTATTCCGCTGCCATGGTGCGTGACGAAGGTAATCAAAAGGGATTTTCTACGCTGGATGAGCTTAAGCATGAACGAATCGGTGTCCTGTCGGGATCAAACCACAATGATATTTCTTTGAGGGTTCTCGGAGACGGAATTGAATTATATTATTATGAGAATGTAGCCGATATGATAGCGGCTGTAAGAGCTCACAAAATTGAGGGATTTACTGTCGACCAGGCGACCGGGCTGCTGGCGCAAAAGAACAATCCGGATATCAAGCTGATTGAAGAACCGCTTATTCCGGATAATTTCGGTATTGTTTTCCCGAAGGGAAGCCCGCTGAAGGAGGACGTTGACAAAGCGCTTGCACAGCTGAAATCAAACGGAGAAATTGACAGCATTTGTGAAAAATGGTTTAACGGTGATATGGACAATATTGATATGCCTGAACAGACATGGCCGGGCAGCAATGGCACTTATACGGTTTATTCACAGTATGACGCGGTACCTTTTGTCTGCAAAGCCATGGGGACGGTACCGAAGGGAATCGATATTGAGCTTATTCTCCGAATAGCGGAAATCAATGACTGGAGACTCAGGTTTGTCAGCGCTGATCTGACAGGGTGCTTTACAGCTGTTGAAAGCGGAAAAACGGACATTATGCTCGGTGCAATATCAATTACCGATGAACGGCGCGAAAAGATGGATTTTTCGGAGCCTTATTATGATGGGGCGGTGAGAATGATGGTTCTTGACGAGTCATTTGACGACAGCAGCGAGTCCTTCTGGACCGGACTGAAGAATTCATTTAGGAAAACGTTTATTGTTGAAGACAGATGGGTCATGATTCTGGATGGTTTGCTTGTGACATTTGTCATCTCGATTTTCTCAGGAATATTAGGTCTTCTGGTCGGCTTTGGTCTCTGCATGCTGATGCGAAGCAGGTCGAAGGCGGTGGTGAAGCTTACACGAGGCTTTATCAGGATTATTCAGGGCATGCCGATAGTGGTATTCCTGATGATTCTGTTCTATATTGTGTTTGCAAAGGTTGATATTTCGGGCATTATTGTTGCGATTATCGGCTTTGCAATAAACTTTGGCGCTTATGTATCAATGATGATGAAGACAGGTATTGATTCGGTGGGCATCGGTCAGAGTGAGGCTGCTGAGGCACTGGGCTACAGCAGGTCGCAGAGTTTCTTCAAGGTGGTATTCCCGCAGGCGGCTCAGCACTTTATCCCTATTGTGAAGGGTGAATTCATCTCCATGGTCAAAATGACTTCTGTAGTCGGCTTTATCGCAGTTCAGGATCTGACAAAGGCTTCGGACATTATCAGAGCGCGAACCATGGAAGCTTTCTTCACGCTTTTTGTATCTGCCATTATTTATTTTGCGCTGGCCAATCTGCTGACGATGCTGCTGACTATGGTCGAAAAGAAGCTGAATCCGAAACAGAGACCGAGAAAAATTAAGGGGGTGAATGACTGATGATTTCTATTAAGCATTTACGTAAAGAATTTCCGAATGTGACTCCTCTGAAGGATGTAAACGTCGAGATAAAAAAGGGCGAGGTTATTTCAATCATCGGTCCTTCGGGAACGGGAAAATCAACGCTTCTGAGATGTATTAATCATCTTGAAACGCCTACGTCGGGCGAGATTTATTTTAACGGTGTGAATGTGGCAGACCCCAAAACCGATCTGGCGGCTGTCAGACGCAAAATGGGTATGGTATTTCAGTCGTTCAACCTTTTTGAACACAAGATGATTATCGAAAACATCATGATGGCGCCTGTGGACCTGCTGAAAATTCCGAAGCAGCAGGCATACGATGAGGCTTTGGAGCTTTTGAACATGGTTGGTCTGAAGGACAAGGCTTACAGCTATCCGGATGAGCTTTCGGGAGGACAGAAGCAGCGTGTGGCCATTGCCAGAGCGCTTGCCATGAAGCCTGAGGTTATTCTGTTCGATGAACCTACGTCGGCACTCGATCCGACGATGGTTTCGGAGGTTCTGGCGGTCATAAGTTCGCTGGCAAAGAAGGGCATGACGATGCTTATTGTCACTCATGAAATGCGTTTTGCACGTGATGTATCAACCCGTATTTTTTATATGGATCAGGGCGAAATATACGAGGACGGCACTCCCGAGCAGATTTTCGAGCATCCGCAAAAGGAGCTTACCAGGAACTTTATTTTCCGCATCCGTAACTGGACATATGAGATAAATGACAGAGATTTTGACTTTTATGAGATGCTCGGTAAGCTTGAGAGTTTCGGTACACGTCAGTTTATTTCGGCACACGGTATGAATTCGATGACACTTGTAATCGAGGAGTTCCTGATGAACTGTCTTCTTCCTGCTGTGGCTGAGAATGAAAAGCCGAACATAAAGATTACTGCTTCGTGCGCTGAGGGAGGAAAGGACATTACCGTCAGATTTGATTACGCCGGTGTCGATGCGGACAGACTCACCGAAAATTCGGGCTCGGCGCTTGTAAAGAAGATTCTGGACGGTATTTCTTCACAGAAGACGGAAGGTGACGGGTGGACGCAGTTCATACTTGCGTAAGCGGATGCGGGCAACCGCGACCGTTGCCTTTTTTATAAAAAAATATTGCATAGAATGTGCATATTGTAGTATAATACGCCCGTATGATTTCATGCGGGCGTTAATTTTTTATAGACGTATTTTATTCTTTTGAGTAAAAAATCTGCGTGGATGCATCCACATTTACAACAGTGTCAGTTTATTGATGCCAGATAAATTATCAGTGCAAATAAGTACTCTTTACAGAAGTGTTATTTCAGTGCTGTGAGATAAATTATCAGTGCAAATAAGTTCACTTTACAGAAGTGTTATTTCAGTGATGTGAGATAAATTATCAGTGCAAATAAGTACATTTTACAGAAGTAATTTTTCCGGGAGAATCAGTCATGAAAATGAAATATAATGTGAGCAACAGAAAAGTAGCAGTAATCGGTGCGGGCTTTGTAGGTTCGTCCATAGCATATGCTCTTGCGCTCAAGGATATAGCCAGGGATATTGTTTTGATCGATATCGCTGCAGAGAAGACGGCCGGTGAGGCCATGGATATCAGACACGGTATTCCGAGTATGGGAACCGCCAATGTCTATGTAGGAGATTATGAGGACTGTGCCGACTGCGACCTTATTATCATAACTGCGGGCAGAAACCGTCGTGAGGGCGAGACAAGACTCGATCTTGCCAAGGACAATGTCAAGATTGTTAAAAATGTTACAGAGTCTATAAAAAAGTTCTACAACAGAGGCGTTATCATGGTGGTATCGAATCCGCTGGATGTTCTGGTTCAGAAGGTCACCGAATGGATGAATCTTCCTAACGGAATGGTTTTCGGAACGGGGTGTGTTCTCGATACTTCGAGACTTATAACGGCTATTGCGGATTACGTCGGAATCAGCACCGGCGTCATTAACGGTTATGTGGTTGGCGAACACGGTGACAGCCAGGTTCCGCTTTGGAGCCGTGTGACCATCGGTGGACTTCCGATTGACGAGTACTGCGGTAATATGGGAATTGAGTGGAATGATGCCATCAAGGCGGATATCGCGCAGAGAACCGTCAAGATGGGTTCGGAAATTATTAAGGCGAAGGGACGTACACATTACGGTATCGCCACCTGCGTGTGCTATCTTGCGGATGCCATTGTAAATCAGCGTCCTACGATTGCTTCGGTCAGCTCGTCATTTACCGGCAAACACGGTATTAACGGTGTGGCACTGTCTATACCTTCGGTGGTTGGCCCCGCGGGTGTTGACAGACGAATCCATGATAATTGGCCGCTTGATGAAATGAAGGCTTTTCTGGCTTCGGCAGAGAAGGTCAGAGGAATTCTCAAGTCTGTAGCGGATGAATGAACCCGGAAGCACAGAGCTTCGGATGGTGTCGCGACACTATAAAATAAGCGTTGGAGGAATGCCGTTACAGACGGCAGGAAAGAAAAATGACAGATGTCAGTAATATGCCGGCGGTTGATCTGACCGTTCCCGAGGCAAAGGGAGAAGGCACAGAAATTGAAAATACAAAAAAGGATTCTGAAACGATAAGCGTCGGTGGCTTTGATATTTCGGGACACTGTCCGGAAAAGCTTACACAGGCGCGTGACAATGTAAAGTACGGTCACTATGAGCATTTTACTTATTATTCCGAAATATGCGGAATGGAACGCGCATACAGCGTGTTTTTCCCGGCAGACTATGAGGCATCATCCGGGAGAAAGTACCCGGTGCTTTATCTTCAGCATGGAATATTCGGAAATGAAAGAACCTTCATGGACGATCCGACCAATGCACTGAAGGAGATGTTCGGCAACATGGCAGCAGACGGTATTGCGGATGAGTGGCTGATTATCCTGCCTGATATGTTTTGCAGGACGAATCCCGAAGTGAAGCCGGAGATGACTGCTGAATCCATTTTAAATTATGACAATTTTATAAACGAGCTTATAAATGAACTGATGCCGCTTGTGGAAAGCACATATCCGGTGCTGACCGGACGTGAGAATACCGCAATCGCAGGTTTTTCGCTCGGCGGAAGAGAAACGCTGTTTGTCAGCCTGAAGGAAACGGAGCGTTTTGCGTATGTATGCGCTATGGCACCGGCTCCGGGACTTGTACCCGGAAAGGACTGGGCAATGAAGCATCCGGGACAGATGAGCGAGGCAGAGGTGAAATTTGATGAGAATACGGTGAAGCCCGATGTTCTCATGATTTGTTGCGGAACGAAGGATTCTGTTGTCGGAAAGTTCCCGATGAGTTATCATGAGCTTATGGAACGTAACGGTGTTGAACATATCTGGTTTGAGGTTCCCGATGCCGCCCATGACAACGGAACCATCAGAAGCGGATTGTACAATCTGCTCAGGTGTGTGCACGGGATAAAGCAAAAATAATATACAAAGGAGACAGGTATGACTATTTCAGAGAAGATTTTTGAGTTAATCAAGGTAAAGGGTATCAATCAGAAGAAATTTTCACAGGCTACCGGTATCGCCCAGAGCAGTATCAGCGACTGGAAGCGCAAGAAGACGAATCCTTCGGCGGATAAAATTCTGATTATCAGTGAGGTACTGGGTGTATCGCCTTACGATCTTTTGTCAGGAACGGATACTGTCAACAACAAGAGTAATCCCTCCGAAGTGATTATGGTCAGGAAAGAATCCGAGCTTGGTAATTTTCTGATGGAGTTTCAGAGTCTTGATGCGAACAGACAGGGCAGGGTTATGGGCTATGTAAAGGCTCTTAAGGAAATGGAATAAAGCTGTTATTCACCACTGATTTTGCAGTGTGTTTTATGAATGCATTTTGTACGGACTGTGAATGGTAGCAATGGTTGCACTATGGGCTTCTTTCGTTTGAGAAGCCCATTCTTTTCTTAAATTTTTATTAAATTGTATTTTTTGTCAAAAGGCAGTTGTAATTCTGATTAGTGTAGTTTATAATTTAATCACTATGATTTTTTTGCGGGAGGGTTTATTCGATGAAGTTCGATGATTTGGTTGATTATGCTGTTGAGAATGAATGCTCAGATATTCATATTACCGTGGGTACTCATCTTGCAGTCAGACGTTTTGGTAAGCTTCAGATTATCAATCCGGAGCCTACTATGGCAGAGGCGCAGGCTCTTATTGAGGAAATCATGTCTCCTGAGCAGAAGGCAACGGTTGATTCGGGAAAGGATATCGACTTTGCCCGTTTCTGCGGAAATGGAAAGGTTCGTATCCGTGCCAATATTTACCATCAGAGAAACAATCTGGCAGCAAGTATCCGTATACTGAGCGATAACATCCCTGATTTCTACAGCCTGAAGCTTCCTGAGGTTATTGAGAGCTTCTGTACGCTGCCCAGAGGTCTGGTACTTATTACCGGTCCTACAGGAAGCGGAAAGACTACCACTCTTGCATCAATGATTGACTATATTAACAAGTCCCGTCCCTGTCATATCATGACAATCGAGGACCCTATTGAGTATATTTTCAACCATAAGCTGGCCATGATTCATCAGCGTGAGCTTGGCAAGGATGTACCCGACTATGCTACAGCGCTCAAGTCTTCACTGCGTGAGGATCCTGATATTATTCTTGTAGGTGAAATGAGAGACTTTGATACAATTTCGGCAGCTATTACCGCAGCCGAGACAGGCCATCTGGTTTTCTCCACACTGCATACGACAAGTGCCGCACAGACTGTTGACCGTATCATTGGCGGTTGCCCTCTTGAAGGAAGAGATCAGCTTCGTATTCAGCTTTCGAGTATTCTGTACGGTGTTGTTTCACAGACACTTCTTCCTCTTCAGGACGGTTCGGGACGAATCATTGCAACTGAGACCATGGTTATGAATCCTGCTATTTCGAACCTTATTCGTGAGAACAAGACGAACCAGATTCAGAATACCATTCAGTCCAATGTTTCATCGGGTATGCATACTCTGAATTCGGATTTGAAGCGTCTTGTAAACGGTGGTCTTGTAGACAGAATTACTGCCATGAATTACTCCTATGATAAGGACAACCTTATCAGAAGCATAAACGGTGGCATCTGATAAAAGAGATTCGGACAGACTGTGAATATTGGATTGTAACGGATGAATGCTTTACAGGCTGCGGACAGTATCGGTGTACAAGATTTATTCTGACCGTGAGTCGGAACGAAGCATTATTGCTAATGATTTACTACACATAATAATTATTAAGCCGTCACTGATGTGGCGGCTTTTGTAACGTATCAACCCGGAGGTTTTTATGAAGCGTGAGATAAATATTGAGGATATTTCTGAAAGCAATCTGTATGATGATAACGACATGGTACGTATAGGCTGTAATGATTGTGAGGGATGTTCTGAATGCTGCAGGTTTGCTTCGGACACAATTATCCTCGATCCCTCGGATATTTTCAGACTGGAGAAGTGCCTAAATACCGGATTTGAAGGTATCTGCGGCCGATATGCCGGATTGAGAATGGTTGACGGAATTACACTGCCTCATCTGCTGATTGACGAAAATAAGGGATGTTTATTTTTAAATGACGAAGGCAGATGTTCGATACATGAATGGCGTCCGGGCAACTGCCGCCTGTTTCCCCTTGCCAGAATATACGAAAACGGAGACTTTCGGTATTTTATTCAAAAAAACGAGTGCGTCAGTCCTCTGCGTGTAAAGGTAAAAATCAGTAAATGGCTCGGGATTGACAGACTTCAGGACTACAGACGTTTCCTGAATGAATGGCACAATATATTAAAATCAACAGGTGAAAAGCTTGCAACGCTCGGTACCGAAGAGCAGAAAACGCTGATACTGAAGCTTCTGCAGATATTTTACGTGAGTCCTTACGATACGGGGGACGATTTCTACAGACAATTTGACGAACGTGTTAATCTGTTTCTATCCACAGTCGATTAACAGTTGTATTTTTCTGTCTGTAAATTACAACCGGCTAACAGTTGTATTTTTCTGTCTGTAAATTACAACCGACTAACAGTTGTATTTTTTCTGTCTGTAAAATTCAACCGGCTAACAGTTGAATTTTTCTGCTGTAAATTACAGTCGATTAACAGTTGTATTTTTCTGCCTGTAAATTACAACCGGCTAACAGCTGCAATATCCGGCTATGAATGCGCCGAATAATATAGGAGCCATCCGCAGAGACTGAGGATGGCTCTTGTGTTACAATGAATTTATTTGAAGAAAACTGATTTTTACTTAATTTGTATTGACATAAATGTTCGCGACATTATCCGAAGATTTTGTTTGCGTATCTGACAGAGGACATAGCCTCGGGAGAGTAGTAGTCAGCCCCGATTTTATCTGCGTATTCCTGTGTAAGAACCGCGCCGCCGACCATGATTTTGCAGTCGGGAGCGGCAGTTTTCAGCTGACGGATGGTTTCTTCCATACTTACTACAGTTGTAGTCATAAGCGCACTCAGTCCGCAAAGCTTTATGTTATTTTTAACTACGGTGTCGACGATTGTTTCGGGTGCTACGTCTTTGCCAAGGTCGATAACATTATAATCATAATTTTCAAGAAGTATTTTTACTATGTTTTTTCCGATATCATGAACATCGCCCTTTACGGTGGCAATTACAATTGTTCCCTTGGAGGCGTTCTTTTTACCGGTTTCGGCATAGTATTTTTTAATTTCGGTAAATGCTGATTTTGCGGCATCGGCGCTCATCAGAAGCTGAGGAAGATACAGCTTTTTTGACTCGAAGGCTTTTCCGACGGAATCGAGAGCGGGAATCAGGCAGCTGTTGATAATCTCAAGCGGGTCTGTATTCTTTAACAGTTCACTGCAGTGAGCCGCTGCCGCATCGGTAAGCCCGTGAAGACAGTCGTTATAAAGGGCTGACTGTATACCGCAGGCAGGAGAGGACTCCGAAGCTATGTTTTTACCGGGAATGTTCCCGCCTTGTGTACCTGTGTTCTGAGAAGCTCCGCCGTTTACCGGTGAATTGTTTCCGAACTGAGAAGCGGTGCCGTTTACCGATGAATTGCTTCCGACCTGAGAAGCTCCGCCGTTTACCGGTGAAGTGTCTCCGGACTGAGAAACGGTGTTTGCCTGAGCAGTGTTTCCGAAGAATTTGCCTGTATCGGCAGCATTGCCTGTCTGACCTGCGCCGGTCGGCTGAATTGCCGTCTTGCTGTACGGATCCGCAGCGTTACTGTATTTCTCAATATATCTGAGACACTGACTGTCCTTGCCTGTGAGCATCAGATAACTGTCAAAGGCGGACATAAGTCTCTCATCCATGGGATTGATGATTCCGGCACTGAGTCCGTTGCACAGAGCCATCGTGAAGAAGGTTCCGGTAATCAGACTGCGGAGAGGAA
>JAZLIK010000077.1:0-10196 GCA_045617345.1 Lachnospiraceae bacterium
ACGGATGTATTTGAACAGTGCAGCTATGATTATGATAAGAATAGCGAAACCACAAGAGCTTTTTATGCATTTGTGCAGAATAAGCTTCATACCGCTTGCGAACATCATTGACAAAATGCAGTTGATTCGGAGAGACGAATATGGTATGCTGTTTCTGTAGGTAGTAAATGAACGGGCGTAGTTACGCCACGGACGATTCACACAGATTATGAAGTAAAGAATTACGGAGAATTTATACTTTGCGGCGGCAGTCAGGCAGTGAAAGAGTTATGTACAGCCTGTGAATATAACGATTATTAGCCATGATATCTTGAGTGATAAGGTATCATGGCTTTTTATTTGCCGGGAAATTAAGTCCTATAAAGAAAAAAAGCTCTGCGAGTATGCGCCCGCTTTTGCAGCGGTTTTTTGATGCTGTCGCGACGCAAAAGCGGCGTAGCATGTCGCATGCGACGTGCTTTATTGTTTACAGGAAACTGAGTCCCGTCAAGAAAAAATGTTTTCACACATGTTTTCACGGACGGAAATGAAAGGGTGACGTATAATGGATACAGAAAAAATGACAGAATTTGATAAAATAAAAGATATGTGGGCAGGCTTTGCGGTAACGGAAGCCGCCAGGGAAGAGATTCGAAAAACAACGGTGTGCTTTGATGAGAGTGAGCTAAAGAGATTGCAGTGTATATGTGCTTCCGGATGGAAAAATTGGAATAGTCTGTGAACCGGTAAACGAAAAAGGTGTACTTTGTGTTCAGGTTGCCGGGCGGAAAATCCGGCTGAATCACAAGCGTGTGAAGCTTCATGTGAAGGCTGAAGAGTTGTACCCGGAGGATTACGACATGTCAATAGTGTTTGATTCTGTCGAAAACAGAAAAATCAGGCACGATATGAGTCGAAAGTATACAGATGAGGTAATAATTATCGAAAAGTGATATGGATTTTCTTTCTCTTGATTTTCGGTACACAAGCGATTAAAATATAACCGACGGATATTTGTATTGCAACATTGACTTCTGACCACAGATATGTTTTGGACAACGAATAGCAGAAAAAGGAGGCCGGTAAATATGTTTTGCCCCGACAGACTTGCAGGTTTGCGGAAAAAAATGGGTATTACCAAAGCGGAAGCTGCCAGAAAGCTGAATCTTTCGGCTATGGGTTATGGAAGATACGAGAACGGTGACAGGGAGCCGTCTTTTCAGACAGTGAGTTTTATAGCGCAGGTATTCGGTACGACAGCAGAGTACCTGTATGGTGAAACGGAAGATGATGCGCCGTGCGTGTACAGGATAGATAAATATGAGGACCCGGAGCTTTTTATGCTTGTTCAGGCATGCAGGAGCGATGAGAACACGACAAAGCTGCTGCTTGCGTATCTTAACGGGGACGGACATGGCAAATTGGCAAACCGTGAGTCGTGAAGCGGGGAGGATAAAGCAAATTAGCAAACCGTGAGTCGTGAAGCGGGGGAGATAAAGCAAATTAGCAAACCGTGAGTCATGAAGCGGGGAGAATAAAGCAAATTGGCAAACCGTGAGTCGTGAAGCGGGAAGGAATATATATAAGGCAGGTTTTGGACGCATACGTAATCATATATTTGACGTCTGCATAAATAAATTGTGAATCGAGGGAGAATGTGAAATGAGAAGCATAAGTGTTGAAAAGATTACCGCAACAGTAAAGGATATGTGCATCAGGGCAAATCTGTTTCTGGCAGATGATGTGAAGGGTGCTCTTTACGGGGCATTTGACAGTGAAAAGTCGGAGCTGGGGAAGAAGATTCTCGGGCAGCTGAAGGAAAATCTGGACATTGCCGGTAACGAACAGATTCCTATTTGCCAGGATACGGGAATGGCAGTTGTATTTGTGAAGCTCGGACAGGAGGTACATATTGAAGGCGGAAGCTTTAACGAGGCAATTAATGAAGGTGTCAGACAGGGCTATACGGAGGGTTACCTGCGCAAGTCAGTGGTGTCAGACCCGCTTGTCAGAGTAAATACTAAGGATAATACGCCGGCAATTATCCATGTTGAAATAGTTGACGGAGATTCGCTTGAGATTACGGTGGCACCAAAGGGATTCGGAAGCGAGAACATGAGCAGGGTATTTATGCTGAAGCCGGCAGACGGAGTTGAGGGCGTAAAAAATGCGGTTCTCACAGCTGTAAAGGACGCAGGTCCGAATGCATGCCCCCCGGTGGTAGTCGGTGTAGGTATCGGAGGGGACTTCGAAAAGGTGGCCGAGCTTGCAAAGAAGGCGCTGACAAGGCATTTCGGAACAGGCAGCAGTGCAGGTCTTGAGGCTGCACAGGCATCTGACGGTACAGGTCAGGGATGCCGTTATATTCCCGGTAAGACGGCGGCGGAGCTTATAGCGGAAGGGAATTCCGATTATACAGCGAATCTTGAGGCTGAGCTTTTTGAGGAAATAAACAGACTTAATATCGGAGCCGGCGGAATGGGAGGAAGCAGTACCTGTCTCGGGGTAAATATTGAGACATACCCTACACACATTGCGGGGCTGCCCCTTGCTGTGAATATGTGCTGTCATGTAAACAGGCATGTAACGGAGATTTTGTGAGTAGACTGTAATGCAAGTGTATTTGCCGGGAGAGGCATTTTGTGACAGGTAAGGGGAATACTTTTATAGATTACTAAAACGAGGAGTGAATAAAATGGACTACAACATTAATTTACCATTTTCAGAGGATGAGATTTCAAAAATTAAGGCAGGAGACGTACTGTATCTGAACGGAGTGGTTTATACGGCAAGAGATGCTGCACATAAGAGACTTTACGATACTGTAAACGATATGAAGAACAAAGCGGCAGCAGAAGGCAGGACACTTTCGGATGACGAAATAATATCCGGACTTCCTTTTGACATTCGCGGGGCGGTGGTTTACTATCTCGGCCCCACGCCGGCACGTCCCGGACAGGTTATCGGGTCGGCAGGTCCCACAACCTCGACAAGAATGGATAAATATACACCGACTCTGCTCGACCTTGGAATGGCAGGAATGATTGGAAAAGGTCGAAGAACAGAAGATGTCAAGGCTTCAATCGGAAAGAACAGGGCTATATATATGGGTGCTACAGGCGGTGCAGGAGCGCTTCTTTCAAAGTGCATTAAAAAGGCAGAGGTTATCTGCTATGATGATTTAGGTACAGAAGCAATTCGAAGACTTGAGGTTGAAAACTTCCCCGTTACGGTTCTTATTGATTCTGAAGGTACTGTTTTTGTACCATGATGATTTCGTGACAATGGAGAAAACATCTTTGACTTGAATTCGTCAGGACCGTACATATGGTGCAGATCCGGAATATCAGAACTGCGTAAAGAGAGTTCAGCTTCTTCTGTTTGTTCTGTTTTACAGTGTTAAAAAGCATAAGTGGCCGGTAGGGTGACCTGCAGCCATTTATGCTTTGCGGTCAAATTGTAGCTATGATATATTCTACGTTACTGTTTACCACAAAGCCATAATGACAACTGCTTTACAAGCAGGCTTGCAGTAATTGTCATTATGTTATGTGATGAACAGCAACTATTCTACAGCCAGATGGCTTCACTGATTACATTCTTAGTATTACTGTCGTTGACGCACGCGAGTCTGGATATGTACCAGGCTCTTTCTTCGTCCGACATGGATTTAATATCCTTTGTCCGGGCATCGAAAATCATATTATTTTCAATATTGTTTAATTCCTCTATATGTGCCTCGGCTTTCCATATTTCCTCCTGCCATTCCTTTCGTTTGGTATCAATGATGATGGAAATGTCATCCTGAGAAAGACTTCCGGACATGATTCTTTTGATTTCGCCGAGCGAAAAACCAAGATTTTTGAGATTAAGCAGAGCATTTACCTGTTTTACCTGGTCTGCCGAATAATATCTGTAACCGTTTTGTTCGTCTATCTTTACCGGTTTGATAATGTTCTTTTTTTCGTAAATATAAAGCGCTTTGACTGATACGCCTGCCATACCTGCAAGCTCACCTATTTTCAGAAGTTCAAAATCCATGTGCATTCCTCCCGGTTTTTATTAGGATATCAAGTGGAAATCCCCGGTAAATCAATTACTGATGCAGTTTGTTACGTTTTACCGGACTGTGATGTCTGAACGGGTATTTATCGTATTATCGATTTGATTCCGAAATTACTTCATTGACACGTTCAATTCCGATGCGGTAGTTTCGCATATTACTGATGCCGTCGCCTATGCAGTTTGTGCTTTTCATCATGTTTGCGCGATACTGTGTCACCTTTGTCAGTTTTGCAAAATCAGGCAGACTGTCCCCAATCATGGTACTGCCGGCAGCGAGAAGAAGCAGATACCCGAGCGCACCGGAAAACGTCATGACTAAGCGGGAAGCAGCAATACGGCGCTGAATTTTCATGTTCTCACGACAGATGTTATTACTCAAAGCTTCAGCTTTTTTTATCATGAAATCTTTACCGTCGAATATTTCCGTTACATCACGCGATGCGATGACCGGGCTTATAAATTCTGTGTATCGGACGAAAGCCTGCCGGGCTGATTTCCTGAATTTAGGTATTTTCACGGTAATGATGAGTGTATTCAGCAGGAAAAACGGGAGCATGCAGACCATGGCAACGACATACAGAGGGATGTTTATCGTCAGCATGATAACTGAGGAAATCACGACGTTTACAACAGCTATCATGGTATGCATGTAACTGACGGGCATTGAAAAGTAATTGCAGGCCATATCTATATCGTTGTTCAGACGTGTAATCCAGTCCCCTGTTCCGTATGCTTCAAGTTTTTCAGGGGAAAGAGAAAGCATGGTATCGAAAACTTTTTTCCTGAGTCTTGTCTGCAGAAGAACACCTGATTTTACTCCGAGTGTCATCCATACAGTCATATTGAAGGCAAATAGCAGAAAACTAAAAAGAAGAAAAAGGAAAAAGCTTCCGATAATTCCGGCACGATCGGTAAATTCAATGTTCCTTAAAAAGCTGTTCAGCAGGTTTGCTGACAGTACTGCCATCAGTGTATCAAAAGGAGACCTTAGAATCAACATGATGATGAAAGTTTTGTGCAGATTAAGCTGTTTTAGCATTTTGTAGGCGTCTTTAGTCATAATCGGGGCCTCCTTTTTTATAATTATGAAGGGTGGTGTGATTAGGTACAAATAAGGTAAACATTAAGCACAACACATGAAATGTCGCATCAGACGGTCACTGTGCCCGGTACGTCGGAATTTAGGCGGACATGGTGGTCAGTACGCCGGCATTTAGCCGGACAGGGTGGTCACTGTGCCCGGTACGCCGGCATTTAGCCGGTTAACGTGGTCAGTACTCCGGCGTTTAGACGGTATACGCATGTGCAGTTATCCAAAAACTCTTGTCTGTGAGTGACATGAATGACGGTTTTGTTGGCGGACAGCTTATCAATGGCGGTGAGAACGTCAACTGCAGTAGCATTGTCGAGTGCTGAGGTCGGTTCGTCGAGAAGAATGACAGGGGCCTCCTTTACCATTGCCCGGGCGATGGCGATTCGCTGTGCCTGCCCACCGGACAATTCATCGGCCCTGTCACCGAGATAGGTGTGCACTCCGTTCTCCAGAGACGATATCCAGCTGTCAAGTTTCACAGCACTGAGAATTTCCGACAGTTTACGTTCGGAAACGGTATGACCAAAAGTTATGTTTTCGTATATTGTGAACGGCATAAGCATTGAATCTTGCATAACCATTGAAATATGAGGGGTGATACGTTCCGGTATGGTTTCACCACAGACGCTGACTGTGCCTTCAGACGGAGAGGCAAGACCGGAAAGCAGTCGCAGAAGTGTGCTTTTGCCACATCCGCTTTCACCGATAATACCGATTTTTGCACCTTCCGGTATTGCAAGATTTATTTTTTTTAGTACATATGCAGGTGCTTTTTGAGCAAACGGAGATGAAGGACAGGATGCCATATATTCAGAGAGACGTATATCTGAGGATGATGTGTCTTTTTTGATTGCATTGTCGTGATTTGTATTAGTCGGATAATAAAAAGAAACGTTATTCAGCTCTATTATGTTAGTCATCGGATATACTCCTTATTGGTTATAATTGTTTTATGAGAGATGCCACTTAACGGCCACAATTGTTTTATTAGTGCTGCATTTTATCAGTATTGGATTATCTCCGGAGGTTGTTTACAGACTGATTTCAATTCTGTTCAGATTTGCAATGAACTGTTTAAATGAAGCTATCCATGAAGGAAGATTCATCAGAGATTGCGACAGACTTTTTTGCATATTCAGGAATATAATGAGTGTACCAAGGGTTATGCGGTTATTTAAAACCATCAGACCGCCGGTAAGCAGGAGAACAAGCAGCGGAACCATTGAAAGCAGACCTGAGGACGACATGCAGACTGCACATACACGTTCCTGTTTTGTTTCAAATTTTGTCCAAAGGGAGAGGTTCGCATGATATTTTTCGCGCAAGAATTTCTTTGAATCAAAAACAGCTACGGCAGGGTAATTTTGAACCGTACCGAAGGCTATTTTATTTAGCTCTTTCTTTTCATTCTGTGCGGCGTTGACCAAAGGAGTGATTTTACCGCTTGTATAACGGACAAACAAGAGTATCGGTATGGTTGGGAGTATGATGGAAAGAGTAAGTATGATATTGTTCGAAAACAAAAAGACTGTAACAAAAACAAAGGTAAGCAGCATATCGGTGATATCGAAAAGTCTGCTGTTCATGTATTCGGAAGCCTGCATCAGCTCGTTCTGTGCGGTAGACATTGCAGCGTGAATGCTTGCGGAGGCATCGGTATTGACGGTAGGTTCTGTATCTGAAACGGATACGGTTGCATTATTATCTCCGTAAATCAAGTGCCTTATAAAACCGACGCGAAGTGTGTGCGCGCTACGTTCGGCCGTGTATCGGCCGGTCAGCTGGTTCACATACTGTGCGGAAGCATTAATAATTACGAAGCAGCCTAAAGTTATGAGAAGAGCAGTGCTTAGTAATTCACCGGACATGATGGTATCAACCAGGATACCGATAAGATATGTCCAAATCAGCTGTGATGAGTTGCTGCAGAGTGCGGTGAAAAAGGAAAGGATGAAAAGAAAAAGGTTTTTTTTCACGATGAGAATACCGGTGCTTTTGCTTCGGGACTCGGTGATTTTCAATGATGGACACCTCCTGGATATAGGCAGGTTTTCTGCTTTAAAACAAAATAAATATCTCCTGTAAAGAAAATGGGTTATGGTTGTGAAGTTGACAGGACTTATGAACGTGTTCTGTCTCTTTGTGATTAGAAAATAAACCCTGTCCCAGGGGAGGAGTCAAGTATAATTTTGTAGTTTATATAAGGTTTTCTATTTTTTCTTTGAGTGTGGAATTGTAGATACCATCCTTTTTACGATCTGCTTCTGAAAGATTATCAAACGGAACAAGCAGAGGATGCTTTCGCTGACGTTCATCCTTTTTCTCGCCGTATGACCAACGGTTATAGTAGAGGTAACGTGCCCAACGCAGGTGTTCCATTCTGTTGATGGTATCGGAGGAAGCTCCGTCTTCCTTCTTTTTTTTCTCAATCCGGTAAAAATCCGCGCGTGCAATACTTGAACCGCGGCTGAAGCAGCTGGCCTCTGTCCATTCCTTTTCGGCTACCTCCATGTAGTTTGAGGGAAGCTCCGACGCCGTATAACGGAGGATGTAATCGTAGTTTACAAGCTTGGCCTGGGCATACAGCTTTTCATTTTTTATGGATTCCTCGGTCAAAACGTCGGAAAGATCACCAAATGAAGAAATTGATTCAGCTTTGAAAAAGTTTGTGAAAGAACCGCCTTCGGCACTGAAACAGTGTATATTCAGTTCAAGATTTTCGTAAAGCAGATCCTGCAGTATATCAATCACATCTCCATCCGCAACGATAACCCGTTTCATGGTTGAGAGAATATCATATTCATCGCGGTGTTCGTCATCGTGCAGAATTACCTTGTCTTCGTTTACAAAATCAAGATTTTCGAGAAAATGTACGTCTTTGTCGTTAAATCCCCAGATGTGATATTCTATTTTCTGGTTCAAATCATAAATATTGTTTAAAAAGGCATACTTAAAAATTGATTTACCGATATCACCGAAGCCGATAATTGCTATACGGTAAGGCTGCGGGGGGTCTGCGACGCAGATTTCATCATAGAGACCATGCTCCTTCCAGTATTTACGGCCAATCAGGTCGTTTATACTGATAAAATGAACATTGTCTGCTATTGCGGAATTCAGCAGCAGGAGGTCTACTCTGTTCAGAATTATGAATACGCGTCCCTTCCGAAGCGCTTTTGCATTTTCAGTATAAAAGCTTAAGTTTTTCAGGTCATCCGAAAACATGATGATATGGTCTTTGGTTTTTTCAATTTTGCAGTATTCGCCGGCTTCGCAGGTATACCCGTGTTTGCAGGAATCTGCGAGCATGTATCCCCGGGTATTGTCTGTGTAAATAGCTGTGGAATCGGGCCATTTTCTGATCCACCAGCGCGAGAATGAACCGAAAAGATGGCTGAGTGCGCTGATAATCAGGCTGGTAGTAACTATGATGGCAGATATGTCCGCAAAAAGTATAAACCCGTTCAGATTGTCCGCAACCGGGTTTACAAAATAAAGTGCGGCGGAAGCGTACACTGCTTCAAGGAATGGCAGGGTTTCGGTGCCTTCTCCGCCCGGGAAAAAGCTGTAGCCGATAAAGGCTGCCAGAAAGGGAACCCAGCAGAAGGTATTTATCAGGTGCTGTATTTTTTTCATGATAATCTCCGTTAAGGAATATTTGTCCGCAACATGTAACTGTTCAAAGGCTGTCCAAAACGTATTCGTAAGCCCTGCCTGCTGCGCAGCTGAAAGCTTTCTTTATGTGTTTTGTCCGGCCTTCACAGTCAGATAATAACCATAATATGATTATGGCGTCAAAAGAGCTGACGCTTAATGATACACGCATTTCTTCGCACTTCTTGCTCTCAAAATGCTGAAAACATTCAAAATCCGCTCATTTTTCTTCGAAAAATGGTTGCTTTTTCATGTTTTTTGGCGTCATAAAGTCCATTTTTTTCTTACAAGCAAGCTTGACGAAAAATAACGTACTTTTACCGCCTGTATCATAATATCATAACACAGATATCATGTACGGTCAAACCGGAGTATCTTGCAGCATTGATGAGTAAAGGGGTTACTATTCACCGTTCTGCCAAAAACATTCATAAAGTATGCCACAAAAGCAGTGGTTCATTCGTTTCCTGTCGGAAACTAAATTCACAAAGTTCTTGACAAAATATAAACATTTTGATATACTAGCTTCTGTGTTGAGGGTTCGATGAACCGGTCAGCACCGTGAGGTCCGAATTCCGATGGGGTTCGTGAATAAGCGAATTGAATATTTGAACTGTTAAGTTCGGATTCTGGAGAAGTACTCAAGAGGCCGAAGAGGCGCCCCTGCTAAGGGTGTAGGTCGTTTACGCGGCGCGAGGGTTCAAATCCCTCCTTCTCCGTCAAATCAGATACCATAGATTGATACAATGTGTCTTTCTATGGTATCGTTATTTTATGCCCAGAAATGCCCGTATTTCAAGGCTTTCCGAAACAGCGTTGTGCATTTTCCGTCCGGTTGTTCCCAGATGTGCCGTTCTGGAGATCATGGACACTGTGGATTGAGGACGCATAGAATAGCACTGCCGATTACTCTGTCACAAAAAAGTTACAAAAAGCTCAGGAATGATTTCCCGAAACCAATTGAATTTTCGGGAGTTTGTGGTATCATTATCATGTATAATTGTGAGTGTTGGTCATGTATCCTTTTGCACCTTACTACACACAAATACATATTTATCCAGACTTCTTCGGGATTGTCGACTGTAGCAGCACAGCCTAACTTATTGTGGAGCATCCATCTCAAAGGCTCGCTTCATATATGTATAATCGATTTTGTACAACCGATTATAGAAAACGGAGGTATAGAAATGAAAACGTTTATGGAAAACCTGATGGAAAATTTCGCCGCTTTTCCGGATCGAATTGCCTTGCGTTCCTCTGTGGAAAGTCAGGGGATCACCTATGGGCAGGTCAATGAATACAGCGGTAGGATCTATGCGTATTTAAAGCAAAAAGGCATCGGCAGGGAAGATATGGTGCTGATCTGCCTGCCCCGCGGGGTTCGCGCCATCATCAGCATGATCGG
>JAZLIK010000078.1:0-41724 GCA_045617345.1 Lachnospiraceae bacterium
GTCTGTCCGAAACACATTCATAAGCCATGTCGTTACTATTTACAGTCTGTCCGAAACACATTCATAAGCCCTGCCTGCTACGCAGTCAGACGCTGCTACGCAGCTGAAAGCTTATTTCATGTGTTTTGTCCAGCCTCCATAATTGGGTGATAATGCACGCAAGCCTTGAAGCAAGCTTCAGGCTTGTGTGCATTATCACCCAACTGTGAATAGTAACGATTGTCAAGCTGTATTAATACAGCTTCTGTGTGCAAAATCCCCCATATATATCGGCTAATAATCATTAATCATTAACCCAAAAAAGATTGATGTATTTAAAACAAATGACACAAATTAACGCAGGCATTTCCCCGAATTCTTCGTATTACTTCATATTACTCCGTATAACTTGTATTACTTTGTATTTCTTTGTATTTCTTTGTATTACTTCGTATTACTTCGTATTACTTCGTATTACCTCGAAATCTTCGCATTCCGATTTCTCAAAATGCTGTAAAAATAAGCTTTGTGTCGATTAATATGCTGTTCACTGCCGATCAAGTTTCTTTATCGCATCACATATTTCATCATATGCCGTCAATACATTCGCAATCATTTCAGTCATGTCGTTTTTGGGAGCATATCCCCGAAGTTCCTCACAAAGGACTTCACTTGAAGTTCTCAAACGAGTAAATCCAAGATTCAATGCTATTCCCTTCAGATTATGCACACACCTGAAAGCTGTTTCGTAATCCTTTGCATCAAGTGATGATTTCATCAATTCTATCTCGTTTGAATCCACAAATTTTACCACATATTTTACAATACGTTCCTCTTTCATAAGGCGTGAAAGCACGCCCTCGTAATCACCGTCAAACTGACTGTAGCATTCTTTTATATTCATTATTTCCTCCGTTTACTTATTTTTATAAATACACTTTTTATTCTTCTTTACTTCATCAGAAATTACCTTCAACATAATTTCAGGAGTAATCGGCTTTGTCATAAATGCGGTTATTCCTGACTCCCGTGACAATTTTTCATCAGCGTCACAGGTTTCCGCAGACATTGAAACAATCGGAACAGTTAACGCGTCTTCTCTCTCGAGAGCTCTGATAAGTCTGGTAGCTTCTCTGCCATCCATAACGGGCATAACCATGTCCATCAATACAGCATCAAATTCGTGAATATTACTTTTGCTGAATAATTCAAAAGCTTCCTGTCCGTTTGAAGCAATCACCACAAGCATTCCGTAATCTTCAAGAATTTCCTTGACTATCAGTTTATTCATAAAATTGTCTTCAACCAAAAGAATCTTAAGTCCCTTGACCATCTCCGAACTTTTCTTTTTCAAAGTCAGTTCCTTTCCTGCAAATCTACTGTTAGAACAGTTACAATTCACAGTAAAATTAATTGCATATTATAACGTGAAACTCATAAGTCTATTGTTTCTGTTCACAGTATTTACAAAACGAATTCATAAACTTAATGTTTCTGTTCACAGTATTCCAAAACGAATTCATAAACTTATGTTTCTGTTCACAGTATTAAAAAACAAATTCATAAACCCTGCCTGCTACGAAATCAGTCGCTGCTTCGCAGATGAAAGCTTATTTGTACGAATAGCGGATAGACTATACGTAAGCTCGTTTCAGTTCAGACTCGGGTAAATCTCATTGAATGACGTTTGGCACAAAATCTTGTGTGTTGTCCAGCCTTCAAAGTCAGGCTGTAACGCTGTATCACATTTCATGTCGTCTCGTAGGTAAAAACAATCAAAATCCCAAATGTCACTAATAGTATATACACAAATTGATAAAATTGCAATCAATTTCTGCATTTTTTGGCAAAAAAATCATCAAAATCAAATTCTATTGTAAATAATCATTATCGTCTCTCACAGTAACAGCAGCTACATGAGCGGCAACAATAACTGCGGCTGAACAGGAAACTATTCACTGTCTCCTCCCACATAAGAATAATCCACGGTTATCACACAGTTCAGACGTTTATCAACTGTTTTTACACGTTCCGACAGTTTTTCGATAAACTCTTCTCCTTTGTCTTTCATATACGAAAAAGGAAGTACCAGGTCAAATACAAGGTTTATCTGTTCTGTACCGTTTACCATTCTGAAGTCATGAATTGACGCTTTACTGTCAATCGCACAAACCGAATCAGTCACCAGCTTTTTATAGCCAAGAACCGTTTCATCCTCAACCTCAATCGGGTCCATATGAATTACAAGAAATATGTTCATTTCACGAAGAACATCTCTCTCAATTTTATCTATGGTTTCATGCGCCTGTTCAATATTTATATCATTTCGTAGCTCCGCATGTATAGTCGCCATTCGCCTTGATGGACCATAACTGTGTACTATGAGATCATGAGTTCCTACTATGCCCTCATATTCTTCAACTTTTTTGGAGATTTCTTTGCACAGAACAGGGTCAACTGCCTGCCCCAGAAGAGGCTCAATTGTCTCACGGGCAACATTTATACCGGCCATGAATACCATCAGCGAAACAATGCATCCGATAATTCCGTCAACATTGAGTCCGAAAAGCTTCATAACCAATAATGCCGCAATGGTAGCCGAGGTTACAAATATATCTCCTACAGCATCTTTAGAAGTCGCAAGCAATACCTTTGAATCAATTTTTTTGCCCAGCTTTCTGTTAAAATACGACAACCAGACCTTTACAAGTATTGAAATTGCAAGTATTATGACCGTTACCGCAGAAAATTCGGTAACCTCCGGATGAATTATCTTCTCAAACGAATCCCTGAAGCACGAAAAAGCAACCTCAAGTATTAAAAATGCAACTATCAGTGCAGCTATGTACTCATATCTTCCGTGTCCAAAGGGATGAGCTTCGTCTGCCGGCTTGGCTGCAAGCTTGGAACCTACGAGTCCCACAATTGAAGATGCCGCATCCGACAGATTATTAAATGCGTCCGCCGTAACAGACACAGAATTCAGTATAACTCCTATAATAAATTTCACCACGCACAAAAGAATATTGCATATTATTCCGCAAACTCCGGCCAGTACGCCATAAGATGCACGCACATGCATATCTTCTGTACGTTCACTGTTTTTTATGAATTTTTTCACAAGATATTCAGTCACTCTGTAACCTCCCAAATTATTATCCGAAATGTCACTTTCATAAATGACAATATTGTATGAAGTCATTATTGATACCGGCCACTTCGATTATTATTTTAACAATTCAATGATACCGTTCACTCCGGCTATTATTTTTGCAAACTCTCATTGATTCCTTTCACTTCAGCTGTTATTCTTACTAACCATCAATGATACCTTTCGCTCCGGCTGTTATTCTTACTAACCTTCAATGATACCTTTCGCTCCGGCTGTTATTCTTATTAACCTTCAATGATACCTTTCGCTCCGGCTGTTATTCTTATTAACCAACAATGATACCGTTCACTCCGGCTAAAATATCTTCAAGCCCGGAATCAGTCTTCCGGGCTTGCGTTAGCTGCTTATTAATTTTTTACTGTTTTCTCTTCGTTATTATGTCCGCTATCTCTCCAAAGCTCATATCACTCCTGATAGTGTATGTACCGCTTCTGAGTCTTCCCGCGTCACCGTTCTTTATTATGAAATTATTAAGTTCATTCCAATCATCAATAAGCTCCATTTCCTCACACATTCTGCAAAACTCCTGAGATGTTGTTGAACTTTTTATCGTTACCTCACCGATTCTGATTGAACCATCATCCGGAATATTTATAGGTTCAGACGTCGGCGCAGGTGTTGCTGTAGGCGCAGGTGTTGCCGTCGGCGCAGGTGTCGCGGTCGGTGTCGGTGTTGCTGTCGGGGTTGCCGAAGGTACAGATGTGTCGGCAGGATCCGTTTCATCTGACAATCCCGATGTCAGCGACGCATTATCATCATTCCCGCTTACGACATTTATATCGTTACTATTGTTAGTTTCACTATTTGCATCGGTACTATTCGAGCTTTCATCTTTTTCACCGTTATTGTTTGATTTTTCAGCGTTATTGCCGCTGCCGTCTTCATTTTCATGGCCGGCACCGGTATCATTTATGCTTCCATCGCTTGTACCGGAACTGTCTTTATTCTCATCACATGCTCCGGTATCATTTTTTTTGCTTTCATCATTTGCACCTGTACTATCATTATCACCATCGTTAGCACCGGCATCATTTTTATTCTCAGCGTTTGTACCGTTGCTGATAATATTCGCTTCATTTCCATCGGAATCATTATTACCTGTTCCGGTATCATTTGGTTCGTTCTGTGTATGGCTTCCGAGTAAATCCGAAAGCGTATCGGGATTGCTTCCCTGTTCTATAGACTGTCCGTCCTGAAGTAAACCTGTGTCACCTTCGCCGGGATTTACTATCAGAAATACAACTACAGAAAGCATGATTCCGCACCCGAGACCACGCAAAAAATATTTGAATTTCATACTTCCTCCAAACTAAATAAGTATGCAACAAGAAAGCATGTCGCTTGCGACATGCTGCGCCGCTTTTGCGTCGCATCAGCGACAAAATACCGCTGCAAAAGCGTGCGCATCCTCGCGGAGCTTTTTTTACTTTATAGGACGCAATTCCCTATAAAGTAAAAAACCAATGCCTGAATTTATCTGCAGTACAGATCAATCACAAGCTTTACCTCGCCCTGACCCATTCCAAGGAGTTTTGAGATTTCAAGAACAGATTTATTTTTCCTGTAAAGAGATATTATTTCCTGATTTCTTTCAGATATACTGTCCATTTCATCTTCTTCGGATGTCATGGCAAGAGCTTCTCCCCAGCCGTATGTTCTGCCGGCACGTCCTGAATTCGACTTAATTTCACCCTTATCGGGATAAGTTGAATCTGTCGAATTAAAACTGCCTGAATCATTTACAGTTCCAAATTTATTTTCATTATCATCTGATTTTGCTTTATTTGCGATACTCTTTTTACCACCGTTTTTCTTTGCCGCTTTATGTGGATATGAAGAAACGGCTTCGTCTGCAGCTGCAGGCTGTGATACCTGTCCCGGAGTAAAATAACCGTCAGTAGCAGATACTTCCTGAGGATAACCGGATATATAGTCAGGCGACTCTTCACCTGAAAATGCATTATCGTGCAAAAGTTTTTCACATTCTATACGCGCGCTTTCAAGCTTTGAAGCGGTAGCCTTGAGTTCATCCTCTTTTTCCCTTATCATTTCATAAAGAAATACAGCCTCTTTATGGTTGTTTTCAATTTTTGCAATTACCGTATCGGAATACTCACCGACAGCCATTATCTTGTCATTGGATAACGCCTCAAGACGCTCCTCCGTTTCATTATAAAGCTTTTCAGCTTCATCGGAGGCCCTGCTCAGTGATTCCTTTCTAAGCTTAATAAATGCCTCCGAGTCAGGCTCTCCGGGTACAGAAGTACTCTGAGTCCCGTTATCACCTGTAAAACAGCTGATAACCTCGCAGGCAATCGCAATAATCAGTAATACAATTACAAATGTTGGCATATCCTCTCCTATATTCTCACATCAAATCTTCCGGGTGATGTTTTTTTCACTGTTCCTTCTTCTTTTTTTTCTTCATCTTTTTTCCTCTTTTTTTCACGCTGACCGCCATAATACTCATTGTTTCCGTGCTCCTTGGCATCATAACGGTACTCAGGGTTATCGGCATTTGCGGCCCGTACAGTCTGCTGAGTATTTTGACGTGCCTGATTCTCAATCTGCTGCATCCCGTTTAACTGCTGATTCACCTGTTTGGTGTTCTCCGCATGATGCTGCATAGATGCTTCCTGAGATTTAGGAACCATAGTGTACATTTCAATCGGAGTTATCATCGTATCACCTCCATCAGTAGGCTTTAACCCTGACGTCAGCTCCGTCACGCACCAGTCTGCTGTGCTTCGTTTCCGTATGGATAAATGTTGTAACACTGGCTATTGTTACCTTGCAACCGGGATAAATCACATCATCAACAAGCACAAATCCCTTTGTAAAGCTTTCAATTTTATCGAGAAGTCTGTCAACGCGTTTATCAATCTCCTCCACCCGTTTTTTCATCTCTGTCACCTGTGACGATAATTTCTGAAACTGCTCGATTTTTTCTTTTTGAAGCTGCTCTCCGTCACGAAGCTTTTTGGTAATATATGCAACCACCTTTTCGGATTTATCTATACTGTCTGTCAGTGTATTGCGTTCATTATTCAGTTCCTTAAGTTCGTTGGATAAGGCGATATTCTCACCCACCTCGATATTAGTGGCTGTTCCCATAACCGATCCGATAATTTTTGCTTCTATGCTCTGTCCTGCCTTTATCGAACCACCGGTAATAAAGCCCTTTCGTCCTTTAACTATCAGCTCGGTTCCGGCCTGCACCTGACTGTGCATAACCGATTCCGTCTGAATATATCCGCCGGCTTCCACCGCGGCATTCTCGATGAATTTCGCCACTACATTACCCGCAGCCTTGAGCTTACCGCGATTCATTCCCTGAATACCGCGTTTTAATATAATCTGTCCGCCTGCGGTTATTTCCGCACCTTCAACAATACCGTCTATGATAACGTCTCCGGTTGCGTTTACTTTATATCCTGTATTTACGTTTCCCTTTACCTCAACATTTCCGTTGTAGTCTATATCACCGGTAGCCGTATCGACATTTGCGGGCACCACATATGTGTCTGAAACGAATATTTTATCTTCAATCAGGCTGACATGTCCGTTTACATCAGATATAAGCTGTAATCCGTCCGGGGATATATGGGCATTTTTAACTCTGGTCAGGAATTTTACAACCACGCTTTTGGGCTTAATGATTTTTCCCATAACGTCAAGCCCCGGCTTCCCCTGAACAGCAGGTGTCAACGTAGCCAGCACAGCATCCTGTTCCACATGGCAAACATTATCAAGCTGGTGAAAATCCACCGAACCGTCCTCGTTCAGCTTTGGCTTTTTTGAAGGATCAGTATTGAAATGATAATCGATTCTGGCATCGGTGCCTTCAACCGGCATCTCAGCTCTTGCCAAAACATAGTCGGTACAATACTGCTTATCCGCCAGATAACTGTTGATTGCAGCCTCGTCAATTCCGTTTTTTATCCCTTTCCTGGCAAGCTGATGAACTACATCGTCATAACCGAATTCTCTTCCGCCGACCACGGGAGGATAAAAGCGTACCGAAACACTTGTATAATCGGGAGCAATATTTATGTCCGCCGTTTCATCCAGATTTTGGATTCTGACAGTTGAAATTCTGACGTTCTGCTCTTTGGTCTGATCCTTCAACGCCCCATAAAGAGCCTTCTTATCAAAATCAATTCCATATCCTTCAAGATATTCCGTCACCTCGGTCACTGATACCGAAGTGCCCTCATCAACGGGCGGATACAGAATCATAAAGGTTCCTTCCTGACGCCTGTCTAACTGAAAATATCCGTTTTTCATAGGCTCCTCCTTCCGTACCGCTCACCGAACAAAAACTGCACTCACTGCAATATCGCACTTCTTACGATTGAATGATTTTTAACCCAGAAACAGCTCCATATTGCTTCCGAGCTTCTGCTTTAATTTCGCAAGTGATTTTGAATGAAGCTGAGATACACGTGACTCCGACACCTCAAGCACCTGACTGATTTCCTTGAGTGTCATGTCCTCATAGTAATACATAAGCATTACTTTTCTTTCTTTTTCGGTAAGTGTCTCAAGCGCCTCCGTAAGCAGCTTCTTCAGTTCATTTTTCTCAACAACCCTGTCGGGCTGCATGTAATCCTTTCGCTCAACAGGCTCTACTCTGTTGTCACCCTGATCCATGTATTCATCAAGTGATATAAGATTTGATATCTTGGTATCATTCTGAAGCTCTCTGAGTTCACGCGGCGATATTCCGAGTTCATTTGCAATTTCTTCATCGGTTGCAAGCTTGCCGGTCTCGTTTTCAATCTTTTTGTACGCACTGTCAAGCAGCTTCTGCTTCTGACGTACAGTTCTCGGAACCCAGTCCATCCTTCTGATCTGGTCAAGCATCTCACCTCTGATTCTCAGAGATGCATACGTCTCAAACTTAACTCCTTTGCCGTAATCAAATCTGTCTATAGCATCTATAAGTCCAAACACTCCATAGCCGCATAAATCATCGTACTCAACATTCCCGCCAAGGTACATACCAAGCTTTCCGGCAACAATCTTCACAAGTCCCGAATATTCAATTATAAGTTTTTCACGTAATTCGGGAGTTTTTCTTTCCGAATAATCCTCCCAAAGCTTATCTCTATCTATCGTGCTCATATACGACTCCTGTCAGAATCTTTCGCCTGCGTCTTTATGTCGTTCTGTTTACAGTCCGGACAATACGAATAATTTATTCGTCGTCCTCATCTAAATCCGCAGATTCCCTGTTTCCGCCTTCTTCATCATCAGGCTCACTGTCTTCATCTCTGTCTTTTTCGCTGTCCGTTTTGCCTTCATCAGTTGAATTATCGGCATTACCGGGCAATGTACCGTCTTTTTCGGCAGCTGCCACTTCACTGTGTACAGATGAAAGCATCTTGTTTGCAAACAGACCTATACATAAAAATACTACAAGTGAAATAAAAACAGTCAATAATGTCATCAGCAGTCCGACGTCCCTGATTATACAGCATATACATGCAATCAGGCCGCCCAACAGCGTGATAAACACAGCTGTAGGTTTGTCTTTCAATTCATTAACCCCTCAAATCACCACCGGCTGTTTTCCGATGGATTTTATCGTAAATGAAAAATCTTCCGGAGAAAACACCACGGTTCTACCATAATTGCCACCGCAGTCTTCCGCTATCAGTTTAATACGTTCCCGACTCAGAATTGCCTTTATTGCATCAGCATTTTTTTTGCCTACACTGAATACATCATTGTTGTTGAAAGCAAACATCTTCGCACCGCCTGCCATTTTTGCATTCAGCATAAAAGGAGAAATACCGCATTTTTTGAAATCCTGAAGGATCTTCGCTATTGCCGTATCAGCGAACTTGGCAACATTGCTGTTGTCCTTTATGGTGGTACTGTCCGGCAACATGATATGCAACAAAGCACTTATATGAGTCCTCGGTTCATATAACACAAGCCCTATACACGAACCAAGGCCCAGTGTGGTAATCTGATCGGGAACGCGGCACATTTTCATGTCGGCCATTCCCACAACGATTGTCTCACCCATAAATACCTCTCGTTCTATGATAGAAGCTTATACAGTTTGTCTACCGATTCCAGCGTTGGTATCAGTAGAAAATATCCCTCCGAAGACAGATACTGGTTGGTTATCTTTGACTGAACCAGCAGTACGCTGTCACTTATACTTCCGTAAATAGAAACAGGAATATCAAGTATGGCACCTGCCATATCCACCGCAACCTGCGGCACACTTGCAACAATTGTCAGCCCCGTGTACTTGGATATCGCTGCCAGATAAGAACCTGTAAGTATGTTCCCTACTTCGGTCATTGCCGACATATCCATCTCGGAATATTCACTGATATCTCCGGCTTCAGGCTTTCCCTGAACACCGTTAATAATTCTGTCAGCCGAATGCTTGTCCAACAGGAACATCATCATGCCGTCTATATCACCGCTGAGTCCGATCAGAACAGCGACGGCAAGCTCTTCTTTTCCGCCGAGTATGCCGGCCATTGAATCAAAATCTACCGTCTCAGTCACCGGAATATCAATGTCTACATCAATATCCATCAGCATCGACAGTGCAGATGTAGCATTTCCCGTACCGATATTTGATATCTCACGCAGTACGTCAAAATACATATCCGAATATTCGTCAGGTTTTGTCGTTGCCATACTCTCACCTCTCAGGTCAGTTTGCCATACCGTCCTTTGTATCAACAAGCACGGCATTAACATTCAGAATGGATACCAGTCCGCTTCCCTGCTTTCCTACTCCGTAAATATATGTGGTCTTCTCATCCGCATTTCCGATGTGGTCTACTTCACTGTCGGAAATATTCAGTACCTCATGAACCTCATCGACAATAAATCCTACAGTAGCCTGTGCTTCCGGCTTAAGTATAAGAATTCTGGTTTTGGGTCCGAGCTGATCGGGTTCAAGCCCGAATTTACGTCTGAGACTCATAACAGGAATTATCTCACCTCTTAAGTTAATAACACCGAGGAAATAGTCCTGTGCCTTTGGCACCCTCGTAATCCTCTGAAGTCTTACGATATTGTCAACATAATTGATATCTATTCCGAATCTTTCATTTCCAAGCAGAATACCGATGTACTGCTTGACATCAGGATTATTCACAATGTTTAAATCAGCCATAGCGCACCTCCTATATCAATGCATTTACATCAAGGATCAGTGCTATCTCACCGTCACCAAGAATGGTTGCACCGCTGATCATCTTGCTGTTGTTAATGTATTTGCCGATTGATTTGATAACGATTTCAAGCTGTCCGATAAGCTCATCAACAACGAGTCCGGCCTTCTTGTCACCCTTTGATACAATAACTATGGTGATATTTTCATCTTCATTCCTGTAATCGGGAACATCAAGAATATTGCTGAGTCTGATAATAGGTATAACGTTCCCTCTGAGATTAATAACCTCTTTACCTTCAACAGACTTGAGATCGGTCTTCGGAATATCTTCAATGGTGTCAATGCTTCCGAGAGGAATTGCATACTTCTCATCTCCGACGATTACCATCAGTGTCTGGATAATTGCAAGTGTAAGAGGAAGTCTGATAGTAAATGTGGTTCCTTCACCGAGTACAGAATGACAGTCAACCGTACCTCCGAGAGTCTCTATTTTTGTCTTTACAACGTCCAGTCCTACACCACGACCGGAAATATCCGATATCTGGTCTGCGGTAGAGAAGCTGGGTCTGAACAGCAGATCTATAAAGTCCTTGTCGGACATTGCTTCAGCCTGGTCTTCGGTAATGGTACCCTTCTCAAGAGCCTTTCTTCTGACCTTCTCGACATTGATTCCGCCACCGTCATCACGACATTTGATAACTACGTTGTTGCCTTCCTGATATGCGTCAAGATAAATTCCACCGATTTCAGGCTTACCGAGTCTCTTTCTTTCTTCGGGTGACTCAAGTCCGTGGTCTGCCGAATTACGGAGAATATGCTGGAGAGGATCTCCGATTTCATCGATAACGGTTCTGTCAAGCTCTGTCTCTTCACCTGTCATGTACAGCTCCATCGGCTTATTCAGCTTTTTGGAAAGGTCTCTGATCATTCTGGGGAATCTGTTTACTACGCTTTCGATAGGAACCATTCGAACCTTCATAACCGACTGGTGGATATTTGTTGTAATTCTTTCAAGATATTCAATCTGTTCCGAGAAGGCACCCATCTTGTCTTTCTTTCCGAAATCAGCGGGTGAAAGTGATGCGAGTCCGTTCTTTGCAATAATCAGCTCGCTCACAAGATTCATAAGATCGTCAAGTTTCTCAATGTCTACACGAACAGAACGGTTTACAACCGGCTTCTTTGCCGCAGCAGCCTGTGATGTCTTGTTCTGAGCAGGTGCCGTCGAAGGTGATGGTGTCTTTGCTGTCTCAGCAGGCGCTGCTGCTGTCTTTTCTTCCTGTTTTACCGCAGGCGCTTCCGCTGTTTCAGCTTTTGACTCTTCACCATTTTCATCCTTGCATGCGTCAACATCAAGCTTTTTAACCTCAACATCTTTGATTTCAGAAACAGTAAGTCCCTGTTTCTTTACTGTTTCAGCATCCGCCTGTGACAGAAGCACAACAGAGAAAGTAAAATCAAATTTTTCATCCTCAATCATCTGCGCATCCGGTACGGATTTGATGATTTCGCCAAGCTCCTCTAAAGCCTTAAATACAAGATATGCTCTTGCAGCCTTCAACAGACAGGTATCCGCAATCGTCACATAAACACCGTAAGCATTCATGCCCTGTGCCATGCTTTCTTTGATTGCATTTTTTTCAAAATCAGCAAGTGTGATTTCAGGGAAGCTTCCGGAATTTTCAGCTGTTTCAGCCTTTGCAGGCTCTTCCGGCTTTTCTGCGGTCGAAGCTGCTCCCGCATCGGAGTCTCCTCCGCCGTTCAGTCCGATTTCAAGTTCCTTCGCAAGCTTGTCAATAAGCTCCTGATTATCATTGGTGCCCTCATCCTGGGTATTAATGATATTGTCAAGATATTCCTGGAGTGCATCGAGTCCGGTAAACAACGTATCGGTCAACTGCGGCCTTACCTTCATTTTACCGCTTCTGATTTCCTGGAAAACATTCTCCATGTCATGTGTAAGCTTCTGCATCCGCTTATATCCCATGGTTCCTGCCATACCCTTTAAAGAGTGGGCAGCACGGAAAATTTCGTTTATGGTATTCTCATTTTCCGGTTCTTTTTCAAGAATAAGCAAATGTTCATTGAGTGCCTGAAGATGTTCCTTTGATTCCTCAATGAAAATTTCCAAATACTGACTAACGTCCATACACTCCTCCTGTCCTCCTGTATTTCAGGTTTCCCCGGGACCCGAAATCAGGAAATTGTTCCCACGTTATTTTTTATCGCTTCCGCTATTTTTTCAAGCGGTAAGATTTCATCCGTAAGTCCTGTTCCTATCAGCATTCTCGGCATGGCAAACACTGTACTGGTCTCTTCGTTCTGAGCAATAATGTAACAGTTTCTTTTTTCTGACAGAGCACCGATTCCTCTAGTTCCGTCACTTCCCATACCGGTAAGTACCACGCAGGTAAACTCATCCAGATTCAGCTTTTCAAGAGATTCAAGAGTCACATCCCCACAAGGCTTCAGTCCGCTTCTCGCCGGTGAATCATCAAGTTTCAGAAGAAGCTGACCTCCTTCCGAGCTGACTGTAAGATGTTTTCCTCCCTTTGCGAGATACACCCATCCGTTCATCAGCTTATCACCGTCCTGAGCTTCTTTAACCTTTATACCGGACATCTCATTCAGTCTGAGTGCAAGCGATGCCGTATAATTTTCAGGCATGTGCTGCACAATGATGACCGGTGCCGCAAGATTTGCGGGTAAAAGCGGAATTACCGACTGAAGCGCCTTCGGACCGCCCGTCGACGAACAAATTATAACGAGTCTGGATGCAATCTTTGGAATCATCCTTCTCGGAATTCTTCTGTAGGTTCTCTTTAAAATAAATGACATGGGACCTTCGGCAGTTTCCTGCCCGGTCTGAGTAACGGATATACCGCTGTGCTGTTCCGGTTTTGCTTTTAAATCGGTAAAAGTGCTTTTTATCGGTGTAACACTTACAGGTCGTATCTCCGTCGTTCGGATATTCCCATCTTCTTCCGCATCATTCCTGATATCGGAAGGAATCTTCAGCGCCGCACATATACATCTGTGAACCTTGTTATGGAATTTTTCGCTTTTGGTTTCAGCAAAGCCTGCAGGCTTTGTGATAAAATCAACCGCTCCGAGTTCCAGACATCTGATAGCATCCGCTGCGCCCTCTGTAGCCGTACTGCTGACTACAATTGCGGGAATCTTTATCCTCTCATCATTCATTTTTTCAAGGAGCTTAATTCCACTCATCAGTGGCATATTGATGTCCAATATAAGCAAATCAAACTTTGTAGGGTTTTGTCTGATTTTTTCATATGCCTCGACACCGTTTCCTGCCATATCCGATATTTCATATCTCTTGTCTGTGTTTATTATATCAGATAACACCCTTCTCATAAGTGCAGAGTCATCAATTATAAAAATTTTTTTGCTCATTTTTTCACTTCATCTTGTTATTTTCTGTCATTTGAGTCCGTTATCATGTTGTCGCTGTCTTCTTTCAGCCTCGAATACATATCGTACAATTTTTTCACGACATTCTTTTGATATTCTTACAAACTCAAGGCGATGCTCATAAGCTTTTGAATTTGGAATCAGTGAACCGTCAGAAAGCACTTTTCCAAAGGCTTCGATATCAATTGTAGCATCAATACAAAATTCAAGGGCTATTATGGTTCCTGCCTTAATAGCCGATGAACCTGAAAATTTGACACCGCCGCCGCTTATGTTTACTATCGTCGCATCAAGATTCTGTCTCCTGTATTCATCTATTTTGTTTAATAATATCTGTTTTTCGCGGTCATCCTTATACATCTTTCTGTCAAGGCATATAATGACCTTCTTCTCTTCGTCGTTGATTACCCTGTATTTCAGTGGAATTATCTTTTCAAAACGGAAGTATTGTCTTCTCTGGTCCTTCTTAAGCTCCGAAATGATATCAACGGCAAGAAAATACAGATTATTCTGCTTCAGTCTGTTTGTAACCTCACATTTGCACATATACATGCCTGAAACGGTCATAAAGCTCATCTCATACTTTGAACCTATTTCCAAAGGCACAAGATGACCGTTCTCAATGGGTACGGCAATACTCATCTTATAGTCATCAATTATATCCAGAACCTGGCTCACATATGACTTTGTTTCTGTCTTTGCAAGCTTCGTCTGGTATAACGCCTTTAATTCAATTTTGTCTCCTACTTTCAATACCTTGTTAAGCATAAGACCTCCCCGTTACCGATGAATTCATTCCTTCGTCTTCTTTTTACGGTAAATGTTCTTCATCCATCTGTTAAACAGCTGTGCTATACCCTTGCTGTCACCCTGTTCTTTCTTTATATCTGCAAGCTTCGCGGCGAGCTCCTTTATCGCTTTTGCCGACTGTGAATTCGGCTGTGAAAGGATAATCGGCATCTGCTGCATAATCGCCTTGCTGCAGTTCTGATCGTCAGGTACACTCCCCATGTAATCAATCTTAATATTCAGGAAATTATCTGCCACAATACTCAGTTTATTGTGAAGAGCTATTCCTTCCTCTTCATTTTTTATGCGGTTGGCCACCATTCTGATTTTGGTGTCTTCCTTCGAAAAGCTTCCTTTTCTGTTCAGTGTCTTAAGAAGCGCATAAGCATCGGTAATTGATGTGGGTTCCTGTGTAGCCACAATCAGAACCTCATTGCTTGCTGCCACAAATTCAAGCACCGAGTCCGCTATTCCCGCACCCGTATCAACAAGTATTATATCTGCAAGCTCGTCCAGTTCATACAGCTTCTGAACCAGATACACCACCTGATCTCTCGTCAGTCTCGAAAGCTCCTGTATTCCCGAACCACCCGATATAAATCCGATATTCTCAGGTCCCGGCGTTATTATGTCCTTGAGTTCAAGCCCCCTGAACATAAGATCCGCAAGATTATGTTCAGGTCTGATTCCGAGCATTACCTCAATATTGGCAAGACCGAAATCGGCATCCAGTATAATGACCTTTTTTCCGAGACGACTGAGTTCTATGGCAAGGTTCACGGTCATCGTAGACTTTCCGACTCCGCCCTTACCACTTGTAACAGTAATTACACGTGATATTTTCCTTACTTTTTTTGCCTGCTGTTTATTCACAAGCATTCTTAACTGTTCGGCCTGATCCATCATTCATTACCTCCCAGCAGATGCTTTGCTATTGTCTGTGCATCCACACGACTGATGTCGTTCGGAACCTTCTGTCCGAAGGTAGCATATGAAAGCGGTGCACCCGTCAAAAGCTTTATGTTAAATATGTTTCCAAGTGTATCGGTCTCGTCCAGCTTAGTAAAAATCAGTCTGTAATCCGTTATTTCCGAATATGCGCCGGTGATTTTTACAAGATCGTTATACTTGGTGGTTACACTGAGAACCAGGAATATTTCACGTTCCTCCTTCGGGATGACTCCAATCAGCTTCTCTATATCGTCACGCTGCTGTTTGTCCTTATGAGAACGTCCCGCCGTATCAACAAGAATGATATCCATATTCTTCATTTCGTCATATGCCTTTTTCAGCTCCTCCGGTGAATAAATCACAGTCAGCGGAATCTGAAGAATGTTTGCATATGTATGAAGCTGTTCAACCGCAGCAATTCTGTATGTATCTGCCGTCAGAAGTGCTACATTGAGTTTTCGGTCAATTTTCAGCTTCGACGCAAGCTTGGCGATTGTCGTTGTTTTGCCCACTCCGGTAGGTCCGATGAAAAATACGTATTTCGGCTTCTCGTGAGATATTCCGAGGACCTCCGTCTTGCCGAGCTTCAGCACTATTTTCTGATAAATACCCGACAAAATATTCTCTACAGAGCCGTCTTTTTTTATCGTGGGTTCAATCTCCGATATCATCTGATTGATGTATTTCTCATCAACCTCATTATTTCTGAGCTGGTTGTAAATCAGCTTCAGACAGGTGAGATTCTTGTCGTCCATGCCATCCGAAGCGATTTTCTCCTTCTGCTCATCACTTCCTGCCTTTTCTTCTGTCTTTCCGGCTTCGCGGCTTTTCTCTCCTATCTGCTTTTCAAGCATCGATGCAATATTTGTTATCTTTGCCTCAAGCTGTTCGGCGTTTCCGAGCGACACCTTTACGGCCGGATTGTCTTTTCCTTTGCCGTCCCTGTCATCAAATATGATGTCAGGATTATCCTTAAACATCGCACGTATGCTTTCTCTTCTTGAAAGCTCATTTTTCGGAGGGTTCTCGTCGAGTGCTGCAGTAATTTCAAACACCGGCTTTTTAAACAGACTGAATAATCCCCTCGGCTTTATCTGCTTTATGTTTGTGACGATGGCTTCGTTACCCAGTTCGTCCTTCGCATGCATTATAGCTTCAGTTTCGGTACTTCCCTGAAATTTTTTAATAATCACTTAACCGTCACCATCCCAACTGATTGAATTTCAACTTCCGAATCTATTTCATTGTAAGAAACCACTGTAAGGTCCGGATAAAAATCGGCCGTCAGTCGTTTAAAATACATTCTCACTATAGGAGATGTAACAACTATGGGATTTCTTCCCATCTCCTCAAGCTTTTCAACCTCTTCCTTTACGGATTTCATAAGCTTCTGAGTCTTGTCCGGATCGTAGCTGATGTATGTGGTCTGCTCCGTTGTCTTTACTGATGCCATTATCTCCTGTTCAACGGAAGGATCGAGCGTAACAACAACGTTCTTCTCGCCTTTGGGGAAGTATTTGGCCGAAATGGCTCTCTTCAGACTCTGTCTGACATATTCCGTCAGTACATCCGTATCATGAGTCGTAGTCGCATAATCCGCAAGTGTTTCAAATATTGTAACAAGGTCTCTGATAGAAACTCCCTCGCGAAGCAGATTCTGCAGTACCTTCTGAATCTCTCCGACCGACATAAGCTTCGGAACAAGCTCGTTGCAGAGTGTCTCGTTTGCATCCTTGATATTGTTTATGAGATTCTGTACATCCTGTCTGGTCAGCAGCTCATCCAGATGACGTCTGATAACCTCAGTCAGATGTGTGGCTATGATAGAAGGCGGATCGACAACGGTATATCCGTAGGATTCGGCACGTTCTCTCTGACTCTCGGTAATCCAGAGTGCGGGAAGATGGAAGGAAGGCTCAAACGTGGGAATTCCCGTAATCTCTTCCTCAACATATCCCGGATTCATTGCCATGTAATGGTTGAAAAGGATTTCGCCCTCTGATACCGACACACCCTTTATCTTGATTATGTACTGATTGGGATTCAGCTGAATGTTGTCCCTGAGTCGTATGGTAGGCACAACGCAGCCGAGTTCAAGCGCTATCTGTCTTCTGATAAGTACAACTCGGTCAAGAAGGTCTCCGCCCTGATTTGCATCGGCCAAAGGAATAATTCCGTAACCGAATTCAAGCTCTATCTGGTCAACAGAAAGAAGCGATACCACATTTTCCGGTCGTCGTATTTCCTCCGCTGTCGTTTCTTCCGCCGTAACCTCCTGCTCGACTTTTTCTGCTTTTACCTTCTTGTCTATGTTTCTTCCGGTAACTATCAGTATGCTTCCGAACGGAATGAATATGTACCACGGAAGAGGTGTAAGTCCAAGCACTATCATGGCTGCGCCTACAATATACAGTACTCTCGGTATCGAAAAGAGCTGCGATACAAGTATATTTCCGATATCCGCATCCTTTGATACCTTCGTGACAAGCATACCTGTCGCAAGCGATATCATAAGTGAAGGAAGTGAGCTGACAAGTCCGTCACCGATAGTCAGCATACCGTATTTTTCAAGAGCTGCACCTGCATCCAGACCGCCTGAAGTAACTCCCATTACTATTCCACCGACAAGGTTTATCAGAGTAATAATCAGACCGGCTACCGCATCTCCCTTTACGTACTTCGTAGCACCGTCCATGGAACCGAAGAAGGTGGATTCTTCCTGAATCTTCTCTCTTCTTCTTCTGGCTTCCTCATCATTTATTGCACCTGTATTCAGGTCGGCATCGATAGCCATCTGTTTTCCGGGCATTGCATCAAGCGTGAATCTTGCGGTTACTTCCGATACTCGCTCCGAACCTTTATTGATGACAAGGAACTGCACCAGAATGATAATAATAAATATAATTGCTCCGACTACCAGGTCATCACCACCTACGAACTGACCGAACGTGGTAATGACACCGCCGGGATTTCCCTGTGTAAGTATAAGTCTTGTAGACGATACATTCAGCGATATTCTGAATATTGTAGTCATCAGCAGTATCGTAGGGAAGCTCGACATCTGCAGTACATCAGGTGCGAACAGCGCATTAAACAGTACTATCATCGCTATTGCCATATTCAGTGCTACCATTACGTCAAGCAGAAAGGCCGGAATCGGAACTATGAAGAAAATAATAACTGCCAGAACATATATACCGACTGCATAGTTTGACAGGTTCTTTATATTAAACTTCATGTCTTCCTCCTTCCTTCGTAATTCAGTACTGATGTATTTCCACTTTCGAGCTGCTGCACATTTTTTCGTTGGTTACTGTTCGCAGCCGGTGCAAGCGATTTGAACTGCCCTTGAAGCAGTACTTTATTTATATCTCCGGCATCAAAACCTTTTCCCCGCAGTGCAATGTCACAGTAGTAAATACTGATTTTGGCTTCGCATCACCGCCCGTTTCAACTCTTCATCGAATATACATAAGATAATACTTCGGCCGTCATGACATACAGCTCCTGCGGTATTTCCTCGTCAAGTTCCACGTTGTGATACAGCATACGTGCAAGCGGTTTATTTTCAACAATCGGAATATTGTTTTCCTTAGCTATTTCCTTTATTCGCTGTGCAAGATAATCCGCACCCTTTGCAAGAAGTATCGGAGCCTCGGCAACTTCCTTATCATATTTTATGGCACATGCAAGGTGGGTAGGGTTAGTAATAACAACGTCAGCCTCGGGCAGCTT
Source organism: Lachnospiraceae bacterium (assembly GCA_045617345.1). GTDB lineage: Bacteria > Bacillota > Clostridia > Lachnospirales > Lachnospiraceae > RUG11977. The sequence goes on from JAZLIK010000078.1 coordinate 19,212, forward strand.
TTTCATCATTCGACGCTGGGCAGCCTCACGCATTTTCTGCTTTATCTGACCTTTAACCTTCGGGTCTCCTTCATCCTGCTTAAATTCATCCTTTATCTCCTGCTTTGTCATTCGCATGTCCTTTGCAAATTTCAGCTTCTGATAAAGATAATCAGCCAGTCCAACAATCATATACATCAGACTGACCTTCAATCCGAAGTTGATGACTATATCCCCGACAAGTACGATTGCCGGGATCATTTCCAGGTCATACATGACATTGAGAAGCTCAGCTTCATCAATAAGCGTACTGTATGCCATATAGAGTATAAGAACAATTTTTAATACTGCTTTTACAAGTTCAACCAGCTTGTCTTTTGAAAAAATACGTTTAAATCCGCTGATTGGGTTCAGCTTACTGAATTTGGGCTTCAGCGGTTTTGCGGTAGGTTTCCATTTTACCTGATAGATATTTATAGCAATAACAAATAAAACAGCTACTCCAAAAAGCGGAAGGCAAGTCAGCAAAATTCTTCCGATTGATTTATTTATATATGCCTGAGCATAATTTGTTGTAAATATCTCTGCCGAATATGTATCAATGGTGTTGTATATCTCTTTGAAACCATCCAGCAGATTAGTCCCTATAAACGAGATAAACAGCTTCAGACCGCCGAACAGTGCCAGCAAAGCTACAGCCGTAACCAGCTCCGTACTTCTGGCTACCTGACCTTCCTTACGGGCATCCTCCAGTTTTTTAGGTGTGGCTTCCTCTGTTTTGTCACCACCTTCATCGGCAAAAAACTGAAGATTCAGTTTCAAGAAACTCTCTCCGTATTCCATATGTCACCTATGCAATTTTTAACCGGCAGGTGCAAGATACGGTACCGCCAGCCTCATCAGTTCCATCATTTCATCAAATATAATCTCTGTAATACCGGGCAGCAGATTTATCATGATAAGAAGCACCGCAAGCCCGACAAGCACCTTTATCTGAACACCTATGACAAACATATTCATCTGCGGTGCCACCTTCGCCAAAATAGCCAGAATTGTATTTACCACAAGCATCGAGGCAAATATCGGCAGCACAATTCTAAAGGCGATAAGGAAATAGTCAATAATGTACTTCACCGCAACGTTGTATATCAACGGATTTATACTTACTCCTCCGACCGGAATTACCTGATAACTGTCAAGAATGGCCCGAAGAAGATAATGATGCATATATGTCACCATGAGCATAAGCATTACGGCATACTGATAAAATGTACCCGTAACTGTAACCTGACCGCTTGAAACAGGATCAAACTCATTTACCATTGATAAACCCATTTCCGTATCAATCTGCTGTCCCGCAAACGCAAGTATCTGATAACATACATTTGCAAGGAATCCCAGAATAATACCTGCAAGCAGTTCACCCACTATTACTATGGCAAAACCTATAACGCCGGTATACTGCAACGGCCTGTATTCAGTCATATTAAAAACAATAATTGTCAGTGCCACCGAGAAACCGGCCTTCAGCCTAAACGGAGTGTTCTTCATTCCAAAAAACGGGGCTGTATAAATAAATCCGGTAACTCTGATCATTATCGCAAGCAGATATTCTAACTGCTGAAGCGTAAAATCCATATTTTCCCCCGCCTAACGAACAAACAGATTAAAATTGGTACAGAGATATTCAAAATACTCTTTTATGCATGTAAGTATCCAGTTTCCGGCAAGCATAATAACAAGGAATATACTTAACAGCTTCGGAACAAATGTAAGTGTCTGCTCCTGAATCGATGTAACCGTCTGTAATATACTTACAATAAGTCCGACCACAAGCGAAACAATCAGCATCGGTGCCGATACCTTGATTATCAGATATAATGTCTCACGTAACAGTGAAATAACCGTTTCTTCACTCATTTCACAGCCTCCTTACGTCAGTAAAACGTTCTGACTACCTGTCCTATTATCAAATCCCATCCGTCGGCTACCACAAAAAGCAGTATCTTGAACGGCATCGATATAGTGGTGGGCGGCAGCATCATCATACCCATCGACATAAGCGTCGAAGCCACTACCATATCAATAATCAGGAATGGAATGTATATCAGGAACCCGATAATAAACGCTATTCGCAGTTCGCTGATGATAAATGCGGGAATCAGAACGGTGGTCGGTACATCATCTCTGGTCTCAACCGATTCAATACCGGCAATGTCAAGGAACAGTCTCAAATCCTTTTCTCCGCCGTCCATCTGGTCAAACATGAACTCACGAATCGGTACCATTCCTCTTTCAAAGGCTTCCTCTGTAGTAATTTCACCTGCCTGAAGAGGTTGAATTGCATCTGTATTTATGCGAATAAAAATAGGTGACATAATAAACACCGTAAGGAAAAGTGAGAGTCCGATAAGTATCTGGTTCGGAGGTGTTGTCTGTGTTCCGATGGCTGTTCTGACAAAATGAAGCACAATCAGTATTCTGGTAAACGAAGTCACCATTATCAGAATTGACGGTGCCAGCGAAATGACTGTCAGAATCAGCAGTATTTCCAGAGTAGCAGAAAGAGAGCCCGTACCATCCCCCGAAAACTGGAATGTGAGCCCTCCCAAATCGCCCTCAAGATAACTTTTATCAGTGTCTGTGGCTTCATTTGATTCTGTAACTATTCCGGGCAATCCGTCTTCTGTAGCACCTGCCGGAATTGATGCACCACAAATAAAGGTTAACAGACATATCATTGAAAGAACAAGTCCAAAACACATTGCTTTTTTTAACTTTGTCCAATCAAACATTTTAATCATGTATATCAACCTTTAAATATCAGATTTATTCATTTATATCTTGATTATAACTCTTTATCTTTCCTTAGTCAACAAATTATCCCCGTAATCTTGTGTCACAGTTTCTATTCGTTACCTGTCACAGTACGGTATCCGAAGCATCTGCGTTTTCTTTACCTGTTGCGGTGCTTTCAACCTCATTATCTTCTGAAGCATTCTCCGGAAGCATACCTTCGGCCGCGTCTTCGACCGCACCTTCGTCCACATCTTCGGTCGCGTCTTCCGCAGCCTCGACGGAGTCCGCTGCTGCATCCCTGTTCTTCTTTGTGATGTTCTTCAGTATATCCTTAAAACCGGGAGCATCTCCTTCACCGGGTCTGTTGATAATATCATCCTCAGACAGCTCCATCAGCATGTTTATCCGGTCCTTCGTCACGCTTATAAGCGCATACCTTTTACCAATCTGCACAATCTGAAGGTACTTATTTGTGGAAATCCTGAAGGTATCAATAGCTTTGAAATTTCCCTTCTTCAGGTTTCCCATCTGTTTTTTACCGACAAATTTCGTCACATAGTAACTGGCGGCAAATATGAGAATGCAAACGATAATAAGCCCGATAAGCTCAAATATGCTTTTCGTACTTGAATACCCGCTTCGTTCACCAAGATTTAAATCCAAAAATATCATGTTTATTTAATTACCTCAGTTACACGGATACCGAAAGCTTCTTCGATAACAACTACCTCGCCTCTTGCAATATATTTTCCGTTTACAAGAACGTCTATCGGTTCTCCCGCAAGTCTGTTCAGTTCAATAATGGTGCCGGGTGCAAAATCAAGTATCTCCTTAATTGATTTGCTGGTTCTTCCAAGCTCGGCGGTAACCTCAAGAGGTACATCAAGCAGAAGGTCGATATTTTCTGTCTGAAGCAGAGGACTGTTCGTCTGAACAAACGGCTGAAACTGTACGGGTGAAATATTTACATCCTGTACCGGAGGTGCCGCATAGCCCTGAACCATACCGTTCGGAGCCATTCCGTACATGGCATTCGGGTCATAAGGCTGCTGGTATCCGTAAGGCATACCGGGCATACCGGGCATTCCGGGCTGCATTCCGGGCATAGGCTGCTGTACAGGCTGCTGTTGCATCTGAGGCTGAGCCGGTGCCACAGGTGCTGCGGGTGCCGATGCCGCAGGTGCCGGTGCCGGTTCTAAAGTTCCGGCAAGTGTATATGCCGCAAACTGCTCATACATATTTTTAGCGAAATCAAAAGAATACATCTGCATGATTTCACTGTCAATCAGGTTGCCGATTTCCATCCTGAAGCTGACCTTTACGAACTGTCCGCCAAGGAATTCGGCAATATCCGTAGGATTCATGATATCAGCAATATTAACAAGAGAAGCTGTAGGCGGGCTGATATCTATTTTCTTGTCAAGCATTGAAGAAAGTGAAGTCGACGCCGAGCCCATCATCTGGTTCATTGCCTCACCGATAGCCGACAAATGAAGATCGTTCAGTTCACCGTCAAGCTGGCCGGTTCCGTCTCCGCCCATCATCAGGTCGGTGATAATCTTTACGTCGCGTTCCTTCAGTATCAGGATATTATTTCCCTCAAGACCCATTGTATAATATATCTGGATAAATACACACGGAGCACTGTATCCGCTTAACAGCTCATTCCAGTTGGTGTATGTAACCTGAGGTGTTGTAATATTTACCTTCTGGTTAAGCAGTGCCGATAAAGTAGTCGCTGCCGTACCCATGCTTATATTTGAAATCTCGCCTACCGCATCCGCCTCGACGGGAGTAAGCGACTGTGCTGATGAAGCATTGTTCGCCGGTGCCGAACCTGCGCCCGAAGAAGAGTCCAATCCACTCAACAAAGCATTTATTTCTTCCTGTGAAAGCATGCCGTCCATTGGTTTATTCCTCCTCCTTAATTATCTGTGTTAGTTTAACTGCATATGATTCCGACGAGGAACCCGGCAGTGCAAAGAACTTTTTAATATTTCCGACAAATACGCTCAGCTCATCGCTGGCCTTTGTATTAAGCTTGATAATGTCACCTTTTTGCATATTTACCAGGTCGTTTACCGATACGGTACTCTTTCCGAGTTCGACTCTGATCGGTATCTTTGCTTTTGCGATTGCAACCTCGATAATCTCACGCTGAGCCTGATTATCAGCCACTCGGACTGTCGAATACCAGTATTTTGTATTCAGCTTATCGATAACCGGCTCTATTACCTCATAAGGAAGACAGACATTTATCATACCTTCGATATTGCCTATCCTCATATTCATGGTCACGATTGATGCCATTTCACTCGGTGAAATAATCTGTGCGAACTGCGAGTTTGTTTCGATTCGCTGCAATCGAGGCGACAAATCAACCACGTTTGCCCACGGTTCAATCAGAAGATTCGTCGCTACCGTGAATATTCGTTCAATAATCGCCAGCTCAATTTCGGAAAAGTCTCGCGTTTTGTCAAGAACATCACCGTTTCCTCCGAGCATTCTGTCAACTATCGCAAAACCGATATTATCGGCAAATTCAATAATAATACTGCCGTTCAACGGCGAAAAATCAACTATTCCCAAAAGTACAGGATTTGACAGAGCGTTCGAAAACTCCTGATAAACCTGTGCTTCCGAGTTGATAACCTCTACCTGAACATTTTTTCTCAGGTAAACGGGAAGCGAAGTTGAAAGCAAACGACTGTAATGTTCAAAAATTATCTCAAGCGTATGCAGATGCTCTTTTGAAAACTTTGAAGGTCTGTTAAAGTCGTAATTCTTTACAACCTTGTCTGTTTGCTCCTTGATTTCATCGGCGTCCAGTTCACCACTGCTTAATGCAGCTAACAGGTTATCTATCTCATTTTGAGATAAAACGTCACCCATTGTGTGTCCTCCTCGTTACTGGATCAGCCAGTCTACGGTCACATCTACTATAAATCTCGAATTGAACAGTGACTGAACATCCTCAAGTATCTTCTCCTTTACCTGAGTCTTCGTCTCAATCATGCTTAACTCTTCAAACGTAAACTGTGATACTCTCGTATTTACAATCGAAGTAATATCGGTCTTCATCATTTCAACCTTGGGATTAAGTCTCTCATAGTCCTTGTTGGTTGTATTGATTGTCAGCGAAGCATTTACCTTTGCGTAGTGAGCCTTGCCGTCTTCACCCTTTGTCAGATTACAGGTAATCTCATCCAAAACGTATTTTTCTACATCGTCGATGCTGTAGTCTACGTTTATGTCGGTAGGTAAGGGTGACTCAAGCTCAAGATCGATGAGCTGAAGTATCTTTGTAATCAGAGTATCCGTTCTCTGTGCATTCGGCACAACAGTAAATACCATATAAGCCGTAAGCGTAAGGTTTACGACACATAACAGTACTATCAGCACACTCAGCATGTTTTTCTTCATAATTCCTCCTGTTTCGCCGTTCAGTTAGAGCTAAGCGAATTGTAAATTCTGATTTCAATACATCTGTTTCTTCACTCAGTTTGAGCTAAGCGAATTGTATATTCTGATTTCAATACGTCTGTTTCTTGCTCTGCCCTCCGCAGTAGAATTGGTATCTATCGGATCGTATTCACCGCGTCCGGTCCAGGAAAGCCGTTCCACATCAATGTTCTTCTCTTTTACAAGATACTGAGCAGCACTGATTGCTCTCGCCGAAGACAGATGGTCATTGTCCGCGTATACCGAGGACTTCATCGGGACATTGTCCGTATGACCTATAATTTCCACATCGTGCTTGGAATAAACACGAAGGATATCACCGATTTTCGAAAGCATCGGTATACAATCCTTCTTAAGCTCAGCACTTCCTGATTCAAACAGAAGTGAACCGCTTACGGTAAGCTCTACATATTTTCCGTTTTTGTCCATATCAATGGCAATATCATCGCTGATATTGTATCTTTCGGTCAGCTCGGATATTGTATCGAGCATCTCTCCCGTCTCAGCAAAGTTTGCCTCGGCCAGCTCCTGTTCAAGAGACTTTCCGGCCTTTTCCGTTTCATTATTGTTCCCTGTGCTTCCGGTCTGACTGCTGTTGTCATTGCCGGCTGTACCGGTCTGACTGCTGCTGTTGCCCGGTCTTCCCGTACCGTCCTGATTTCCGTCCGAATTGCTGCCGCTCTGAGTCATATCATCCTCGTTGTGATCCTGCGAGGACTGACCCATTGTGCTGTAATATTCATCCAGATTGGAAAGCTGCGAGGTACCGACTCCGACCAGTGTTCCCGTACCTATCGACATTGAACCGTCACTAAAGATACTGAACGCACTTGTCATTGAAGCAACAACCTGTTCCCATTTGCTTGCATCTACGCTCGACATTGAGAAAAGAAGAACAAAGAAGCAAAGCAGAAGGTTCATCAGATCTGAGAAAGTAGCCATCCACGCAGGGGACCCTTTAGGCGGATCTTCCTGTTTCTTTTTAGCCATTCTCTCCTCCGCTTTCCGAGCTGAAGTTAGCTCTCTTATCAGGTGCCAGGAAGGACTTCAGTTTTTCCTCGATAACTCTGGGGTTCTCACCTGCCTGGATAGACAGGAGTCCTTCGACCATAACCTCTTTCATCTGTATCTCTGTTTCAGTATTGGCTTTCAGTTTTGAGGATATGGGTGTACATACCCAGTTTGCAAGTACCGAGCCATAGAATGTGGTAACCAGAGCGACAGCCATTGAAGGTCCTACGGCGTTAATATCACTCAGGTTCTTCAGCATGTTGATAAGTCCGATCAGGGTACCGATCATACCCCACGCAGGACCCATCGAACCAAGGTTTTCCCAGAAACCTATGTATCCTTTATGACGCGTCTCAATACATGAAAGCTCAGTTTCCATAATTGATCTTACAAGTTCAGGGTCTGTACCGTCAACTATAAGCAGTACACCCTTCTTCATAAACTCGTTCTCAATACTTCCCGCAGCCTCTTCAAGTGCAAGAAGACCTTCTTTTCGGGCTATATTCGAAAGGTCTATAAGTGATTTAATTGTTTCCTCTTCATTAGCTTCAACCGGCTTCAATGCTTTTCCAAAAGTCTTCAGTCCCTTAAAGAACTCTCCGGGGCTGGAGCTCATCGCCATGATAGCCATGAATGCACCACCGAACGTAATCAGTGCCGAGGGAGCATCCAGGAAGGATGCAACAGCTCCGAAATTAATGCTTCCTTTATCAAATACCATACCGAAAATCATCAGTACGAAAGCTCCCACAAGGCCTATAATCGTAGCTATATCCAAAACAAGCACCACCTATCTGTAAATAGTAACTATTCCTCATTTTCATTTTTGCAGAAATTTTGAGAATAAATCTCCTGCTTATACAATTTTACTAAACTTTTTATAATTTGTCTACTTTCTTTCACAATTATTTTTTTCCCGGTTGTCAAAGTTACTACCGTATCGGGTACCTCATCAACGCTTTCAATGATTTCGGCATTAATTGTGATAGGTTTACCGTCGAGTCTTGTCAGATCAATCATTCAATTTCCCTTTATGCAATGTGCCGACAGCAGAAAATCCGCTGTCGGTCACATAAATTTAACTTATTTTTATCTCTTAAGATTTATGAGTTCCTCAAGAAGTGTATCCGATGTCGTGATAATTCTCGAGTTTGCCTGGAAACCACGCTGTGTTGTAATCATCTGCGTAAATTCCGTGGAAAGATCTACGTTTGACATTTCAAGAACACCGGTTTTCATCCTTCCTCCCGATGTCGAAATATCCTCGCCGACACCATCAAAATCACCCGAGTTCATAGTCTGGGCAAACAGTGAATTTCCGACTGCTTCAAGGCCGGCGGGATTTGCAAAGCTTGCAACCGCTATCTGGCAAAGAAGCTTATTATCGCCGTTATCATATGTACCATAGATTCGACCGCTTGTATCTACGCTCATGCCTGTCATATTACCCTGCGGCTTGCCCGCTCCCTTTCCGTCGGTAACAGAACCTCTTGCCGATGAAAAGCTTGATGAACCGCTGCTTGCATACATTGTCATTGATGAAAAATCAACGTCAATCGTCTGGAAAGGTGAATTCTCGGCACTCGCTCCGTCAGCCTTGAAGCTGATACTCTTTTCGCCCTCTTCTGTACCGACGCTTACAAACTTACCGGTTTCACGACTGAATTTTAAGTCAATGCCTTCCATTTCAATATTGACATTTCCTTCCTCATCCACTTCAACCGACTGGTCATCGCATTCGGGTCCCCAACCGAAGGTTGTAATCGATGACGGTGCATAGGAAATCGATCCGTCGGTTTCATCTACCGTTTTGGTCACAAAAATGGAATCGCCCTTTGAATCGAGTATATCCGTAACCTTCAGTTTATAGGTTCTGGTTCCCTCATCGCTCTGGTCCGGAGCCTCCGAAATCGTAACTATTGCCATGTAGCTCTGTCCGAGATTATCATAGAAATTCATTGTTGATGTCTTTCCGGTACCCGACTGAAGCTGTGAATCCTTGTAATCAATATTTCCGCTGAAATATGTGTTCTTCGTTGCAACAGGTTCAACATACAGTGCCTCGGGTCCCATAACCCTAAGCTCAGATACCGTATCCTGCACACATTTTGAAGCATCCATCGGATCTACCTGCCAGCCCATTACCTTGTAGCCTGATGCGGTACAGAGAACACCGTTGGCATCAACCGTAAAGGCTCCTGCCTTCGTGAAATAATTCTGTGTTCCGTTGTTTACTACAAAGAACTGGTCTCCTTCAATCATAATATCAAGCGCATTATCCGTTCTCTGCGATCCACCCGATACAGACATTGTGCTTGAAATTGATGCAACGCTGGCTCCGAGACCTATCTGTTTTGCATTCATACCTGCGGTACCCGCTTCCGCATTCGGTCCCGAGGCTGAACTTGTTGTCTGGTAAAGAACATCCGAAAAATTAACCTGGCTGCTCTTAAATCCTACTGTATTTACGTTAGAGATATTATTACCAATAACATCCATCTTTGTCTGATGAACTTTTAATCCGGATACACCGGAATACAATGAACGCATCATAATTATTGACCTCCAATCTGTGATGTTACCGTTCGATAAATGTCCGTAAACGGTAACTCTGTGACAGCTTCTGTCATTCGGCTGTCCGCGCCCCCTCATCGGTCCGGCGCTGTACTATGCGATAACCGCTCCGTCAATATTTGTAAAAACTCTCGAATCGTTATCATCAACTGCGGTAATCACCATGTTATTTCCGACATTTACAATAAATGCCAGATTGTCAATCATTACCAGGGTTTCTTTTATTCCCTTCTCCCCTGCCTTCCGGACACCGTTCTCCAATCGCTCCATCTGCATATCCGACAGCTCCAGATTTCTCTGTACCATTCTTTCATTGGCATGTTTTGAAAATTTTATTGTTCCGTCTGTCTCTGTTTTCTGTCTGAATATTTCAGCGAATGAAATGCCTGTGTTCTGCCCGTTTTTTGCCCGATCCTGTCCTTTTACGGATTCATTCACCTTTTTACCGTTCGAGGCAATCAGATCGGTCATCTGTTCAAGAGAAGGGAAACCTCCGTATCTGTTAATACCCATAGTCTCCTCCCTTTCTCAGATTATTCATCCTGATTAAAAATTTCAAAGGTCACCTTGTCGTTGACGGTTGTGAATATCGAGTTATTAAATACAACCGATGCACTGTAGGCTCCGTTCGGTATTCCGACAAGCGCTTCCTTGTCTATCGTAACCTTTCCTTCCCTGCACGATACATATTTACCGTCAATCTGCTCTCCGTTAATAACAACAGCAACTTCCGTTGCCGCATACTCGTTTTTACCAAAATCCGCTTCAAAGGTCATATCTTCAGGTGCCTTGGCATTATACTTCAGTTTAATGTTTTCTCCGACCTTCGGTATATTTTCCTTGAGGTAGAAGGTATCATTAACTACCGTATAAAGCTCATCGTAATCATATGTACTTCCGTTAACCGATATCTTTATGTTCTTTCCCGACATGTTAACAAAATCAACAACTCCTTCAGGGTATGTTGTCTTTCCGTCAGAATCGGTCTTCTGGAATATTACATATTTCCCGACAAGCGAAAATGCCTGTGACTTTTCCGATTCACCGCTCAGATTCTGAAGCTGTTCAAGCGACGAAAACTGTGCAAGCTGTGAAACGAATTCAGTGTCTGTATTGGGATTAATCGGATCCTGATTCTGCATCTGGCAAACAAGCAACTGCAGGAATGCATCCTTTCCGAGTTCCGATGACCCCCTGGTTGTGGCTGATTTGGTTTCGGCTGTGGCTTTGTAATTCAGTACACCGTTAGTGACCGGTGCAACAAGTCCCATCTCTTTTCCTGTATCTGCCATAATCATCACTCCTTATGCTCTGTAGTTAACTGTACTTCCGGAATTCATCAGAATGTCTCTTGCAATTCTGACTGCTTCCGAGCTGTCATCATCTGTATCTTCCGCTACGCTAAAATCTCTTCGAGGGTTTCTTCCGTTCTTTTCGGCTTCATACTGTTCCGAATTACCCTCAGCGTTTTTGCTGTCAGCAAAGCTGAATTCCGAAACCTTTACTTCAATGGCTTCAACTCTTACGCCCCGGCTTTCGATGTTCTCTTTTAGAATCTGAAGCTGCGTTTCAAGAGCTTCCTTTGCCTGCTGATTCTCTGTTGTTATCTCTGCCGTCATGACGCCTGCCTTCGAAGAAATGTTGATGGCAACACGTCCCAGATTCTCGGGATTAAGCTGCATTTCCATCGATGTCGTATCAGGTGAAATATGAACCTTTATCTGTTCGGCCACCTGAAAAACGATATCACGGAACTGTGCCTGCTGAGCTTCCGACATCTGATCGATTTCAGCAGCCTGTTCAAGATTACTGATAAATGTTCCCGCGTTGATTTCGATTCTTCTGCCTGCTGTTTCGGTGCTTCCGATGTCGTCATCCGTTTTAGCGCTTCCGAATGTATCTGTTTCGCTGCTTTCTTCTTCAGCCTCATTTCCAACCTCCGAAGATTCATCGGTCGTCCGTGAATCCGCTACAACGCTTAGGTCGTTCATATTCTCTGAATTATCGGTGATGTCGGATATATTTTCCTGTTCCGAAACACCTGCATTCAGCTTTGCCGATGCAAGAATCTGTGAAAAGCTCTGTACATCATAGCCTTCACTTTCAAGTGTTTCACTTACAAAGCTTCTGAGCTCATTGAATGTTTCAAGCATTCCGTTGTCCACCAGCATATCTGCCATATCCTGTGAACCGTTCAGCTGAAGCACCAGATTTGCAAGCGAATCCTGATTCAGAAGATCCTCTTCATTCATTCCGAGCGCATCCATCGCTGATGAAAGCTCTTCCTGTGAAATACCGAGGATTTTTGTAATGCCTTCGATGATTTCATTCATAATTCCGAGTACCGATGCAACCTCTTCAGCATTAACGTTGTTCTTTTTCAACGTTTCCTTTTCTGTCCCGAGTCCGATTTCACCCGGTTCTTCAGGCTTCACAGCTTCTGCCTTCTTTACCGTTCTCGGTGTTGAAACCTTTACCTTGGTTCCATCCGAAAATGTAACCTCAGTCTGCTGAGTCTTTGCTTCGGTCTGATTTCCAAGCTTTCCGAGCATCATCTCCTGAAAATCCGCCGTGTCTCCTGTTTTTCCGGACGTCTTTGATACATTGGATGCTGCAGGTGAAAGAAGTCCTGCAGGATTTAATGTAACTGCCGTCATGTGCTTACCTCCTTTCCTGATAAATTCTGTTAATGTTACATTCATTACTGTCCGCTGCCCGGTCAAAGCCTTTTCATAACGTTACCCGACCGTGAACAGTAACTAATAATCAACATACTTATTATCGGAATTTTTCCGACAAATATTAACCTTTCGTCTGTACTTATTGCTGATTTTTCAGAAAATTTTTAGAAATCTTTTCATAATATGCTTCATCCATATCATGCATTGTCTGAATAAGTCTTGCCACGAACAGCGTATCCATTTTATCCATAATGGCCGTAGCTTCATCAACCTTCATACACAGCAGTATTTTACAGGTATATTCGATATCTGCCGTCATTTCCTCAAGAGCCTTTGCAGCATTTGCAGGTTTCATATTCTTTATGATATTTGCTTTTTCCTGAATAAGTCCGTCATACTGAAGCTCTTCGCAAACCTGTCTGTAGATTTCCTCAGCAGTTTCGGGATTTATCTCTTCATAGAATTTTTTATACTCTTCTATGTCGGGAGCCTGCGAATTGTAGACAACATTCACGTCAAAACGTTTCACACGCTCCTCAAACGCCAGCTGTTCATCTTCAAAAGCCTTTAGTCTCGCTATCTCATTCTGAAGTTCGAGAATCGTCCGCTGTTTTGCGTCATTGTCCTTCGTAAGACTGTCAACCTCAACCTCAAGTGCTTTTATCACATCAATTGCTTCGGAAATATTCTTGTACGGATAATCATTTTCGGCAATCAGCATTTCATCGGTAGGATCCGGAAGAACAAGATTTAATACCGGCACATCCTTTATCAGCGGTCTGAGCTTACTGCCTATACCCGCAATATCCATTTTTATCAGCAGGGCGAATATTCCAATCCACACTATCACTATCAGAACAATAAGTAAAACCGTGCCAATCTTTGAACCGACACTGTCCCCCTTCTCCTGTCCTTCATTTTCTTCTTTCTTTGCCATATGCAACACTCCTTACTGTTCCGCGGAGCCGAAGCGGTAGCTCACAAGTTCATCCACCTGTTTGCTCTCTTCCGCGTTATATTCCTTCATGTACTCTTCAAATTCCTTTTCTTTTAGCTTTTCGATGGTCTTTCTTTCCTGCACAGCCGTGTTCAGACGGATTCTTGCCAGCTCCACCTGATTTTCGGCACGTTTTACGGCCAGTTTCTGAGTTTTGATTTTATCCTTCATTACCTCAATTGCCGCATGCAGAGAGTTTATTTTTTTAACATCGAGCTTTTCAAGCATTACCTTTCTCATTTCATTTTCATATCCAAGCTTTCTGTTCTCAAGTCCGTCGAGCTTTTCTTCTTCTTCGTTCAGTCTGGCTCTGGCATTTCCGAATTCCATCTTTGCCTGTTCCTCAAGCTTCAGTCTGATGCTAAGAATACCTTCAAGTTTAAACGAAAACTTATTCATTATTCTCACCGAAAATAGCACGCAGCTCACTCAGTGTCTCTTCGAACAGAACCTTTTCATCCGTTGACTGAACAAGGAACCTGTTTACCGCATCTATTTTTTCAATTGCATAGTCTATGTTTTTATTTGCGCCCGCCTTATATGCCCCGATATTTATCAGGTCCTCGGACTCATTATATGTAGCCAGTACCATTTTCAGCTGCGAAGCCAGTTTTTTATGTTCCTTTGAAGCCACCGCGCTCATTACACGGGAAATGCTGGAAAGAATGTCAATTGCCGGATAATGGCTCTTTGCGGCTATTTTTCTCGATAATACTATATGTCCGTCAAGAATACCGCGCGCGGTATCGGTAATGGGTTCGTTAAAATCATCACCGTCAACAAGTACCGTATAAAGCCCGGTAATCGAGCCCACATCAGATTTTCCGGCTCTTTCCAGAAGCTTTGGCATTTCCGAGTACACACTCGGCGGATAGCCTCGTGATACAGGCGGCTCGCCCGCAGCAAGTCCAATCTCTCTCTGTGCCATGGAAAAACGTGTAAGCGAGTCCATCATCAGCAGTACGTCTTTCCCTTTGTCTCTGAAATATTCAGCTATAGCTGTAGCGGTAAATGCCGCTTTTTTTCTGGCAAGAGCAGGCTTGTCGGATGTCGCGATAACCACGACCGACCTCTTCATACCTTCTTCACCGAGGTCGCGCTCAATAAATTCACGAACCTCTCTGCCTCGCTCTCCTATCAGTGCGATTATATTTATATCAGCCTTTGTATTTCTCGCAAACATTCCCAGCAGTGTACTCTTTCCGACACCGCTGCCCGCAAATATCCCGATACGCTGTCCTTTACCTACCGTAAGCAACCCGTCTACAGCCTTTACTCCGAGCGTCAGCGGTTCATCAATAAGTGCTCTTTTCAGCGGATCGGGCGCCGGAGCCTCTGCCGGATATTCGGAATCGGTGTATATCTCAACACCGTCCATCGGCTTTCCCAATCCGTCAAGTGTCTTTCCAAGGAGCTTTTCACCTACGGATACCGTAAACTTTTTGCCCGTATTTTCCACCGTGCTGCCTGCTCCGATTCCCGACACATCCTCAAAAGGCATCAGAATCACATAATCATCCCTGAAGCCGATAACCTCGGCTTCAGCTGTCTTTTTTCTGTCAGCCGAAACCACAGTACAGACATCGCCGAGGACAACCTCCGGACCGCATGACTCCATGGTAAGTCCCACTATTCTTTTTACCACTCCGAGCTCCTTGTAAAAGGTCTTGTTCAGGAGCCTCTCATATTTGGTCAAATCCATCGTCTACCTCGTTACTGTTTCGATTTATACAGTTTCAGACACTGTGTTTTTTTCTTTGCCGTCAATGCTTATTTCTGTTTCACCCTTGTGTTCAAGCATTTTCCGTCATTGCTTATTATCGTTTCACCCTTGTGTTCAAGCATTTTCCGTCATTATATAGCTGCGGATATCAGCTTTCACTCACGTTCATCCACACTGAGCATCTTTAACTGGCGAATCAGGTCCTTCAACTGTGTATCAATTCCACAGTCAAATATTCTGGTCCCGGTCTCTATCATGCACTCGCCCTTTGCAAGCACGGTATCCTCAGCAATGTCAATATCAACCGATGCCGGAAGCTTCGACAGAAGCGTGCCTTTGCTGTTCAATATGGTTTCATAATCATCCGACGATACACGCACCAGGAAATGGCTTCCCGATATCTGTTCGGTAATGGCGCTGTCTACAAGATGAATAATAATCTCCCTGTCCTCTTCAACATAAACACCTGTCAGTTTTTTCAGATATTTCATCAGAATTTCAACAAAAGCAGGTTCAATCTGTCTCACCTGCTTTTCGTAGTATTCATCATTTTCCTTTATTCTTCTTGAAAGCTCCGCCTTTTTTCTGTCAACCTCATTGCCTGCAACCTCAAGACCTGTATTGTAGCCTTCAAGCTTATACTTGTCTATAATTTCCGTCTTCTGTTTTTCGGCATCAGCCTTTGCCTTGTCGATAATCCTGGCTGCATCCGTTTCAGCCCTGTCGAGTATATCGGCCGCCTCCTGCTTAAGTGCCTCGAGCTTTTCTTCAAGTGCCGCTATCTCTATCTGATTATCAAGAATTTTCTGCTGCTGTCTGCGTATTTTTTCCTCTTCGGGATCATAATCGGGATCATCAGCATTTTCATCACCGAAAGCGGCATTATCAGATAAAATCTCCTCCTGTGCAGCCTGTTCGTGACAGATTCCGTATTTTGCGAGATGCATCTCGACAAAGCCTTCCGCCTTAACATTCTGATCGATAGACCTGTATGACTCATCATAGCGAATCATGCTGGCTTTTATCAAATTAGACAACTATATCGTCACCTCCGCCACGTGAAATGATAATTTCACCGCTGTCCTCAAGCTTACGAATGATATTGACAATCTTCTGCTGTGATTCTTCAACATCCTTCATACGAACAGGACCCATGAAATCCATATCCTCTTTTATCATGACAGCCAGACGTTTTGAAAGGTTGTTGAAAATAGCCGTCTGAACCTGCTCGTTTGCGGCCTTGAGTGCAATCGCAAGCTCGCTGTTGTCGACCTCACGCAAAACTCTCTGAATGGACTTGTCATCAAGCAGCAGAATATCCTCGAATACAAACATCTTTTTTCTGATTTCGTCTGCAAGCTCGGGAGATTCGACCTCGAGAGTTTCCATGATATGCTTTTCAGTCGCACGATCAACGGTATTCAAAATCTCAACAACAGCATCCACGCCGCCGGCAATGGTGTAATCCTGGTTAACAAGCGATGAAAGCTTCTTCTCCAATACCTTCTCGACCTCCTGAATAACATCCGGAGATGTTCTGTCCATAGTTGCAATACGTTTAGCAACATCCGCCTGCTTCTCTTCCGAGAGCGAACCGATAATCTGTGCGGCCTGCTGTGCGGGGAGATAGCTTAAAATCAGGGCAATCGTCTGAGGATGCTCGTCCTGGATAAAGTTCATCAGCTGCTGAGGATCTGTCTTCCTTACAAACTCGAAAGGACGAACCTGGAGCGAACTTGTAAGTCTTCCGATAACCTCGTTTGCACGTTCCGCACCGAGTGCATTGTCCAAAAGCTCCTTGGCGTAGTTAATACCGCCCTCTGCTATGTACTGCTGTGCAAGACAGAGTTCATAGAACTCGTCCATTATTTCATCCTTGACCTGCTGAGAAACACTTTTCGTATTTGCAATTTCAAGTGTCAGAAGCTCAATCTCTTCCTCTTTGAAAAAAGTGAACAGCTTTGAAGCTCTCTCAGGACCGAGTGCTATCATAAGAATTGCAGCCTTTTGAACACCTGTATATTCACTTGTTACGCTGTTTTCTTTAGCCATAAGTCCTCCTACATTCCCCATCCGTCATCATTGAGCCAGTTACGCAGCAGTGCGGCAACCGCCTCAGCATTTTCATCGATGTATTTTTCAATCATCCTTCTGGTTTCAGACTTTTCACCAAATTCAATATCCTCGAGCGACTGGTTCTCCTTTGTGGTAGCAAGCAGTCTCTCAACTGAAAGCTCAGGCTCTGTTTCGATAATCTCTTCGGGCTTCATAGCACGGAATACCACGAACAGAAGCAGGCCTACAATAAGTACTGCCAAAAGTATCTCAAGATAAAGAGATGTATTCGACTCTTCTTCTTCGGCTGCGATAAAGTTATTCTGTTTATAAGCCGTAATCGTAATATTGTTTGCCGGAATACCGCTCGCATCGGAGAACAGCTGATAAAACTCTTCGGGAATCTCAAGTATTTCCTTGTCACTGTGCTCAGATACATATTTTTCAAAGGAAATCTCCTCAAGAAGCCCGTCCGCCTCGAGGTCCTCCTGACGTACCTCCACTATTCTCGTAAGTGTAATGGCAAGTCCGGACTCACTGTTATTGATAACGCCCCATTCCTTCTGTATCTCAGTAACTCGTTCGCTGGGTTTATACTTGATTCTTGTCTCATCATAAGAGCCGTTTCCCGCTCCGGACTGCTCAATATAATAATCGGTCTCATCATTTGAATCGGTTGCAGGAATTCCACCCGTTCCACCCGAAGATTCCGAAGTGATTTTCACATACTCATCATAAAGTCCCTGTTCAAGGCCCTCTCCTGCCAGATACTCCGTATACAGAACCGAAGACTTGTCACAGTTTACCGAAAGTGAAGGTACAATTTCGGCATCCTGGAAACCATTCTTCAGGGCAAGCTCAATCATCTTTTCTTTATACCATTTTTCAACAAGCCTTTTATAGGCAAGATTTGAATTTAAATCCTGTATGTCCTCATCCGGCTCTTCTCCGCCGAAAAGAAGATTACCGTGCTGATCGATAACCTTTATTTTTTCAGTGGTTGAATTTCCTACCGCGTAAGCAACATATGTGGCTATGGCTTCCGGTGTATCTTCGGTATTGAAATTCTCATTAATGGTCAGCATAACGCTGCAGCTGATATCCCTGTCGGAATTCAGTATGCTTCCCGAATTATCAGAAGGGAAATAAATAACCGAGGATTTTTCAACTCCGTCAATTAAATTTATTCGCTGACTCAGCACACTCTGCATATACATATGCTTCTTCAGAATCTTATCACTGCTGGTTGTACTCAGATCATTTTCGAAAAGCTTATCAAGAGTAAACTCATCCTCATTGATAATATCGCTGCCTGACAATGCAAGTACGGCATCCTGCTTTTTCTTTACATCGACCGAAACAGTGACATTATCAGGTTCAAGCTTATAAGCTATCTGATTTTCCTGCAGAATTGCAATGGCTGATTTTGCAGTCGCCGTATCTTCAAATGTCATTAGCTTTTCGAATGACACATGGTTTAAAAGGACAATAAGAATTATAAGCGTCACAATAACAGTACCGATTGTACTCAGTACTATAACCTTCTGACGCCTGGTATATTTTTTCCATAATTCAATTATTTTTTTAGGTAGCTGTTTTATTCGTTCTAACATTCCTAATCCATTCCTTACAGTAGATTTGCTGCCATACTCATTGCCGCATTGTCAGATAACTGTTGCTGTTCAATGTCATCCAAAGCCGACCATAAAGCTGCCTGCCGGGCAGTTATTCACTGCTGCGCAGCCGGTAGTTACTTGTAAAATAATGTCGGACTCCATGACACCGCACTTGCTTTTTTTTGTTAATATTCACAAATCTGTCCAAAACACATTCTTCATTTTCTTTATGAAACAACGTATTGGCTCAGCCTGCTCATCAGAACTGCATCTGCATTATTTCTTTGTACGCATCCATTACCGCATTTCTGATTGCAACCGTGTACTGAAGCGAAATATTGGCCTTCATCTGAGCAACCTGAAGGTCATGTGTGCTGTTTGTCACACCCATTGCATAAGACAGTTCCGCTTCGGCTGCCTCATTTGAATATCTGTTTGTTTCATTTATCATGCCCATTGCCGACTTAAGTATCGAATCAAAAGAACCTGAATTATCAGGCTTCTGAATATCTGTGTTGAACACTGAATTTTCAAAGCCCGGCAGTGTCTGCATCTTTTTAACATTATTCAGGCTGTTTGACGCCGCAACCGACTTCAGCCCCGTAATTCCCCAAATGCTGTTATCCATAAACCCTCCCGATTCAAGACTCGCAACCGCTTCGCTTGTTGCTCGTAAAAAGCAGGCTGCTTCGCAGCTGTCAGGTACGGGGATTGTACCCCGCACCTGACAAAGCCTGTACCCACCGCCTAAAGGCAGTGGGTTATCTTTCTGCTTTTATATAATAGACGATTTCACGCTGATATTGCAGGTACAACTACACAAATTTTACCGGATTACCATATGCAAAAATACTAATCATCACTTTACACTGTTTGGCCAAAACACATCCATCCCCACTTTTCTCCGTCCGGCAAAAAAGCATTCGTCATCACTATTCACCGTCCGGCAAAAACATCCATCATTACTATTCACTGACTAACAAAAACATTAATCGTTACTTATCACTGTCCGGTAAAAAACATTCATCACCACTTTTCACCGTCCGGCAAAAGCATTCGTCATCACTATTCACCGTCCGGCAAAAACATCCATCATTACTATTCACTGACTAACAAAAACATTAATCGTTACTTATCACTGTCCGGTAAAAAACATTCATCACCACTTTTCACCGTCCGGCAAAAGCAATCATATAGCATGCCACAAAATCAGTGTTGAACAGTATCATTCATCAGCTTCCGAGTTCGAGACCTTTAAGCAGCATATTTTTTGTAGCGTTGAATGCCGTTACATTTGCCTCGTATGAGCGGCTGGCATCAATCAGGTTTGTCATCTCCGTGACCGTGTTCACATTGGGGTATGTAACATAACCGTCTGCATCGGCATCGGGATGTGAAGGATCGTAAACCTTCTTCATCGATGTCACATGATCCTCGGCTATCGCCGTGATTTTAACTCCGTTACCGTTCAACTGAGTTGCACGCTTAAAGTTGCTCATCGCAAGCGCATTTGCAAATGATGTGTTCCCTCTTTCAGCCATAACGACCGTTTTCCTTCTGTACGGCTGTCCGTTTTCATCACGTGTGGTATCCACATTTGCAATATTCTGGGCTATCAGATCCATTCTCATGGACTGTGCCGTCAACCCGCTTGCACTTATGTTCAATCCGCTAAATATACTCATTTACACTACCTCCCATCAGTTTCTCTGGAGCACTGATTTAATTCTGCTGAATTCCTGTGACATTGAATTCAACAGTGTATAATACTTTATCTGGTTCTCGGCCAGATTTGCATTTTCGGTATTGATATCGACATTATTGCCGTCAAGTCGGTAAGACAGATTCGATACGTCCGTGTATATAGTAGCCTCGGTCTTATCAAGATTTACATTTGCAATTCGTCTGTTGAGGTCGCCACCTGTATAATAGTCCTTCATAATCTCGCTCTTCAGATATTCCTCGAACTTGATATCCTTGCGCTTGTAACCGGGCGTATCCACATTTGCTATATTGTTCGCTATGACTTCATTTCTCGTCCAGCTTGCATCCGCCGCTTTGTTCAGAACATTTATATAATTGAAAGCATTTGATCCAATCATAACACATCTCCCGAAAATTAATTTATGGTACGGGTGGTGAATAGAAACTATTTGCCACACACGCTGTAAACATAATCTTTTTCCAATCTTTAGCCTTGTATAAAGATTCCCACATATAATTATAGTTATTTTATAACAAAAGACAAGTATTTTCCGAAAATATTAAAAGAGTAGCTGTTCAGTTACTATTCAACGCATGACCCAAAATACATCCTAAAGCTCGCCAAAAAATCAGTGGCTGATTCTTTTCCTGACCGAAACGGCTTTATTTGTGTGAATAGTAACACTGTTCACAGAATCGCGAAGCCTTACACGCAAAAAGGGATTTTGCAAGCAAAATCCCTTTTCAAAACCATTCCATTTACGCTATTTAATTGACGGAACTTCCATGTTCCACGTATAATTCATTTACTTTGTGTTCTCGAGCTCATCAAATACAACATCATTCAAAACCTTGATATAGGTTCCCTTCATGCCTGATGAACGTGACTCAATAACACCGGCGCTCTCAAACTTTCTAAGAGCATTCACAATAACAGATCTTGTAATTCCGACACTGTCAGCTATTCGGCTGGCAACCAGAATGCCTTCGTTTCCGTTTAATTCCTTAAAGATGTGCTTAATCGCATCAAGCTCAGAGAATGAAAGAGTACCGATAGCCGATCTGACGATAGCAACCTTACGGTTCTCTTCTGCATTTTCCTCATTGACTGAACGCATCATTTCAAGGCCAACAACGGTAGTCCCGTACTCGCTTAAAATAATATCGTCGATATTGAACTGTGCGCGCTTTCTGTACTGGAACAGCGTTCCGAGTCTCTCGCCTGCAATATCGATAGGAGTAATCAGACCGATATACTGATCGATTCCGGGAATCTCGAAACCAAGAGTCTCAAGATTTACGTTCTCCTTGGTTGAAAGAATGTTTAACAGTCTTTCATTCAGTGCACCATCAATGTGATCACCGATTGCATTCATAATAAGTTCGTTGATAGGCTCTACATCATTCTTATTAGTGATACCGAGTATTTTGCCCTTTCTGCTAATAACAAGAATGTTGGCATCCAGGATATCACTCAGAACCTGACAGATGTCATTAAATACAACCTTGTGCGAATTATTATTGTGTAAAAGCTTATTGATTTTTCTTGTCTTATCCAACAACTGTACGCTCATATTTATATCCTCCAATGTCAAAATGATTTGTTACTTTAATCATATTAACACATTTTTTCACATTAATCAAGTATATTTTTTCTTTTTCGTCTATTTTTATTCATCATACTTTGTAAAACATTGAATTTGTGTACGCACTTAATGTAATGTCAAATCATTGCAAGTATATTCAAAAAATTGAGCCGTCGAATATTCGACGGCTCTTTAACCAACAGTCATGCACATATTTCCCTGTTCAAATTTGTCTGTTCAAATTTGTCTGTTCAGATTTGTCTGTTCAAATTTGTCTGTTCAGATTTATTCTGTCAGGTTTTGATTTATTCATGTATGTTCAGTTT
>JAZLIK010000079.1:0-21183 GCA_045617345.1 Lachnospiraceae bacterium
AAATATTCGAAAGAACTACAGTACCCTCGCAGTATCCGGTGCCACTCTCGTCATCAACCGCATCCGTTCCACTACCCTTACCAATCATTGACGTGTTCGAACTGCTATTCATCACAACAAGAACCTGATCCTCGGGAATAGTTCCCGGAGCAAGGATTGTAGCATTGTGTCCGTTCATATCAATAATGATACCCTTTTGGATGCCGTACTTGCCATTACATACTTCCCAAGGATCTCCTCCTATACCATTTACATTCGGATTCCAATACTGGCCAAAATTCCACAGACTATTTGTATCATTAGTGTCTGTTGCATCCTTCAACAGCACCACCTTATCTGTACATTGTCCGATATGCTCACTGAGATAATCGTTTCCTTTATCTCCCACTTCTCCTGTACCTGCGACAAATACACCATTAGGATTAGACGTCACATCATAATATTTTGCATTAGTATCACCGGCTTTTGCAGCATTGATAGCCATGCCAATGGTCTTATAGTAGTAACGTGTCTCACTGTCTACAACCTGCTTCACTCCGTCATACTCTACCGTTATTGGTTTCCCCTCTGATGTTCCCCATCCGCTGCGCCAATATTCATACGTACCACTTATCGGTCTATCAGAATTATCATAAGGTACAACATATGCTGCATATTTTGTATCATCAAAATCCGTCACAACTATCTCATATTCAATTCCATCAATAGTAACTTTCAACCACTCTTCACTACTGAATGCCTTAACTGCTTCTATATACCAAACATCATCTTCAAATACAGGCTTAAACAGTTCATCATTACTGCCCTCAACAGCAGTGATTTCGCCATTTTCCTTGATTCCTACAGCATCAAGAATAGTTGTAAGTTCAACTCTCTCATCGCCTTCAAGCACATACTGAAGTTCATTATAGGTAAACTCAACCGTATAGCATGAAAAACCATCTGTCTTAACAGCTGCTTCACCTACATCGCCGGTAGAAGCAAAAGCAGCTATATCTGTCGATGTAACGCACAAAATCACACACATAGCCGTTGCAACTGCTTTAGCCATGCGCTCTTTCGCTTTGAAATATTTGCAAGAATAACAGGCGAGATTATAAAACAAAAGTAGAGGAACTGCTAACAGCAGTATTGGATACTTAAATGTCCTGTATTTTCTCCCGATCGCCGCGATTTGGCTGATTAATTTTTCCTTACCTTCCTTTATGGTCATCAAAGCTCTGCTATTTGTTGTATTCATACTGAGTTCCTCCCATATTCTGTTCATATACTCGTTTATTACGCTTCTGTAACCCTGCAGAAAACCCTTCTCGCGCAAAGATCTTGTATAATACCCCTGCCGGATATCGCCGCCGATTTCCTTTAGGAAGCAGTTGAACTGCTTCCCAATTCCTTAAGTTTAATCCCGGTACAATTAGACCCTTTCACTATATTGTAATATATGCTATCACACTTTTGCGTCTTTTTCAAGTTTATATGTGTAATCATTGTGCCGACATGCGACTTCATTTCGCATTCTATGCATATCGTGTATACCGGTATGGCAAGACCGTATTTATCGTACATTGCTCCTGATACAACCGAAAAAGAAGCGAAGCTCTTGCTCAGCAATGAGTTAATGCACCCTTACTGACCGGCACACGGCAGTCATCATAGGACACGATATTGGGCATATATGTGTTTTTGATGTAGCATACCGGACTCGTTTTTTCGAGGGTCCATTTCTTTGTTCATGACATGACATACCATCTGCCGGGACTGTATTTCCGGTCCATGGCTTCCACCTCGAGAGTATATCTGTTTATCTGCGGCAGACCGGAAAAATCTGCCTTTTTTCTCTCTTTTTTATTACCTTTTCCGGGATTCTTACGACAGTCCCTGACGAAGTTAATGATTTCACCTCCGAAGTTTCCCGTGGTTTCTTCATCTGCCATTTCATGACCGTCTATTATCAGTTCCGGGCGCAGACATTCAGTTTCGCAGTCATCACTGATTACTCGGTGCTTCGAATTGGGCTGGCGTGATGAAGGCATCTCATAGAATCCGCCGCTTGGCGATACAAGTGAAGCAGTATCGACCGGTTCATTTGCATCGCAGCCCTTGCCGCCTGAGTTGTCAGAATCATTCTGACCTGTAACTTCGCGATTTAGAACACGCTGCCAATAACGTAACTGCCGAACGTTGATGTTGTTTTCATTACACCATTGTTTTTTTGAAAGACCGCTGCCGATCCACTGATCAATAAGTTTTTCCCATTCCTTCACATTTGCTTTGATGAATTTCTTTACGCATTGCAAGACCTCCGTTGTTTGATTGATGGCTTAATCATATCAGACGGAGGTTCGGGGGTTAAGTGTTCATGGTTTTAAGCTTACGAAACTTTTTATATGTGATTATGATTCTCTCGGACTTAGAAAGTATAAGTACACAGTACGACATACTCTCGATGAGGACGTGACCTATGATTACATAGACGGAAGTCATACGGTATTTTTAAGCACGGTTGGAACCAATGAGAAAGATGTGCCGGAGGCACTTGTTAAATTTCTAAAATATGCAGCTGCAGAACCCAACGCCTCCGAAGAGGATTACGGGGACAGTTTCGTTACGCAGTTACAGAAATCAGTCAGGAAAATCAAAGAAAGTCGCGATATGTAGGGCCGCTATATGATATTCGAAGAAATGATGAAAAATGAATATAAAATGGGACATGAAGACGGCCTGAAAGAGGGAATAGATATTGGAAAAAATGATGGAATAATCGAAGGCAAAATCGAAGACATCATCTATTTTCTTTATTTGCGTTTTGAAGTATCGGACGAATTATCAAAAAAATTGCATAGTGTAAAAGACGAAAATGCGGTTTCAAAGCTGTTAATACTGCGACAGGGGTAGTATCGGTCGATGAGTTTGAAGCAGAATTGAAAAAGATACTGATTAGTCAGGTCAAGTCGACAGAAAATCAAAAGTAGATTTTAGCAAAAAAAATCTATCACTTAAAATTTACAGAGGAATTCTAAAAACGATTCGGTATATTGACCGAATCGTTTTTTACTTTATAGGAAATTGCGTCCTATAAGCCCCCATAGACGTATAATTATGTTCCCAACGTTTCTGTCCGTTCATCCCCTCATCCCGAAATCACCTTCATGATTATTTCGGCAACCCTTTCGGAAGCATCACCATTCTCCCTTACCCCGAGCCTTTTAAAGAACTCAGTCCGGCACTTTGTGTATGCTTCTTCATCGTAATTAACTATGTTGTTCCTGAGTTCTTCCACATTTTTGGCAACAGGAAACGGCAGGCTGTCATAGTCAAAGTACATTCCGCGCGTTTCGGCATACTCTGCCTTGTCGGGTGCGTAAAGGAACACAGGTCTGCCTGCCATGGCAAACTCAAACAGCGTGTTTGAATAATCGGTAATCAGGACATCCGCAGCAGCCAGAAGCTCGTACAAATCCCCGTATGAATTACCGTCAACCGTATATCTGTCCCCGAAAACCAGGCCGTCACCGCCATTGCCGCGTTCCGCCTTTGTCATTGCCAGCGGATGCAGGCGCTTTATCACCTTTACTTTTTTCCCAAATCGCTCAGCAAACGCATCAGCAATTCTTTCAGCATTTTCACTTGACGGAAGTCCTCCGCCGTTGCCTCTGAAGGTAGGTGCATATACCACTATCAGCTCCTTTTCGTCCGATTGGGTTATAGCTCTGCGATACTCCTCCCGTCTTTCTCTGTTATTGTCAAGCAGGACATCCAGTCTGGGTGAACCGGTATGGATTATTCTACCATTGTAGTTGAAAGCTCTTCTGTATATTTCATCGCAGAACGGGCTGTCGGAAAGATAAAGATTCGTCATTTTCGTATCTCTCGCGGCATTTTTCATGTACTCATCCGTCAACTCCGCCTTGCAGTCGCCTTCTATTTTTTTTAAAGGAAGACTGCCGTGCCATGTCTGAATGTAATACTGACCTTTTCTTTTTCTGATATAAGGTTCTTTTCTGTTACAGTCTACCCATACACGTGCTGTAGCGAGCGCTCTTATCGCCTCCGGTGTATTTGTGCGGTAAACGGTTATTCCTTTGGGAATTTCTGCTGCCTTTGAGGTATCTGTAATAAAAATTATCTCAGGGCTTACTGCAGCTGTATCTGCCAGACTCTGCTTTTTTCTGAGCAGTGCCTCTGCCACCCACCTGGGATTATCGCCATATCCCCATACATTGCAAAACACAACCCTGTTTTTTACAATTTCAGAATGTCCGAAAAACCTGAACTCAGCTTCTATGAACTTTTTTCGCATAATCTTGTACATTTCGATTGCACGCTTTGGTACAAGCTTTTTTATCTGTACTCTGTCCATATTTTTTCCGACACCCTTTCTGAACCGCAGTCTACGGTTCTTCCGTTTCGTCCGTTTATTCCGGTTCTTTATGCTTCTTTCAGGTCTTTCATTTCTTCCAAATCTTCCGTTTCGTCCGATTCTTCCGATTCTTTACGCTTCTTCCGGTTCTTTCATTCCTTCCAAATCTTCCGTTTGATCCGCTTCTTCCGGTTCTTTCATTTTTACACGGACCTGAATTTCACCTGCCGCCGTATTATTCACCTGTATAATTTGAAACAATATTCTTCAAAATAATGTCAAATTCGTCGCCGGTGTTCTCCCAGCTAAGCTTCTTCATTTTTTCATCTGCTCTCTGCTGCATCTGAGAAAGCATGTTGGGATTATCAATCGCCGATTTCAAAAGCTCCGCAATATCGGTCTCACCCACCGACGTCAAAAGAGCCGTATCATTTCCAAAAAAGTAAGGGTATGTTCCGTCCTTGAATTCTATTACCGGAAGCCCCGCAGCATGCATTTCATACGGTACAAGTGAAATGTTACTCATCGATGCCACCATTCCGAAATCAGCACTGCGGTAAAGCCTGTAAAGTTCATTTTTGTTCAACTGTCCAAGATTCCTGCCGCCTTCGGCGTTGAAGGTTTTCGCCTCACCAAAATATAACACTTCCAGCTCAATGCCGTCATCTTCCAGCTTCTTTGCAGTATTCTTAAGCATATAGGGAATCAGGTTCGGCAGACGTTTCCCATAGTATTTCATATATACCGCAATTGTAATTTTTTTACGTTCTATGTATGACGGGTAATCACGCTCAGACCTTGGATACTCTGATTTTTCGCACGGGAACGACAAAACATCTATGCAGCGTTTTTCACTGTTTTCGCACTCTTTTTCTATCATATACTTATTCCAGCTGCCGAGGCTTACCATATGCAGTCCCTGTTCATAAGTACTCTTTGCCATCAGGAACTCTTCGCCGAATCTGTAAAAATACGGTTCATAATCCTGTACAAAATACATTTTGTAAGATTTTTCGAATTTTTTAACAAAAGAAACCGTATCCCATGAAGTTGCTATCACAACATCAGGTCTTCTGCACTTATTGGCTGCTATAGCCGCCAGATAAGTCTTCATCGGAAGTACCTTTCCCTGATAGCCCTCAAGATTTGATGCTGCGCATATCTCCATTTCCTCGCGACTCTGCTGCTTGTATGAAAGGTAAATTACCTTATAACCGTGAGCTGCCAGCTGCGTACCAAGTCTGAGTACCGAAGTCTGCCCACCGTGAAAGCGCACCATTCTCGTCACAATAAATGCAATCGTCTTTATTTCTTTTATTTCAGGCTGCACACATTCCGACGGATCGTAATTCTCAAGCAGTCCTTTCATCCTGACGCTTTCTGCCTTATATTCCATTTCATGAATCAGACTCAGTGTCTTCCTCTTTGTCTCCCTGACAATTGCTTCAACATTACTGCCCATTTTTATCCTCTTTCATTATAACTATTCACAGTCTGTGCAAATCGTACTCATAAACTTTTCCCACGGTTGCCGGTTTCCCGGTTAGCTTTTTCTCTCATCCGAGAATCAGACCTGCGATTCTTTCTGACGCATGACCGTCATCATATTGTGTGTATTTCTTTTTAAATGTTTCATATCTTCTGCGTATATTCTCATCAGGCTCGCATATGTCTTCATCAAGCTCGGGTATGTCTTCATCAGGCTCACGTTTTTCTGCATAAGCGGCCTTAAGATGCGCTATCAGCTCTTCGGTCGTCTCCGATATCGGTCCCGGTGCCTCACGGCAGAAATCAAAATAAAAGCCGCGTAATTTGTCACGATATCTGTCCAGATCATAAGCAAAGAAAAACATTTTCCGATTAAGCACGGCATAATCAAACATTACCGATGAATAGTCTGTGATAAGTCCGTCCGCTCTGATGTACAGAGAAGCTATATCCGTGTCGTTACCGCACAGTGTTACAAAACCGCTCTTCAGACAGCTCACAGGGATGTCATTTTTCATAGGCCGTACCAGATAATGCAGTTTTACTATTATTCTACAAATGTCTCCTATTTCTTTCTCAAGCTTTTCAAAGTCAAGCGGGCTGTCATACGCATACCAGCCGTTATCAAGATATTTATCGTCTCTCCAGGTTGGTGCATACAGAAGAACCACTCTGTCGTCATGCTTTTTTTGTTCTTCCGCTGCTTTTGCACATATGTCTTTTCCCACTTTTTTTATGGCTTCAGCAATTCTTTTGGTTTCATCAATTAAGGAACCATTATACCTTATGTAATTGTCACCGGATTTATCAGCAGCTTTATCGGCAGCTTTATCGGCAGCTTTGACAAGCACGTCATTTCTCGGATACCCCGACAGCAGTATTTTCCCGTGATAATCAAAGCACCGCTTAAATGTCGCTGCACTGAAATCGTTCTGAGCTATCAGATAATCCCACTTTTTCGATTCCTGCCTGAAGGATTCGTAGTATTTTTCAACCGGATTGTCATTTTTTGTCGCAAGTTTTACGGACGTTACGCGTCCTTTTTCAGCCTTGCTCCCGTTTTTTTCATTTTGCTTTTCATATCCGGCTCCCTTTTCACCGGTCAATTTATTTTGCTTTTCATATCCGGCTCCCTTTTCACCGGTCAATTCATTTTGCTTTTCATATCCGGCTCCCTTTTCACCGGCCATATTCATTTCCGTAATATCCAGTCCCAGCTTCTTCAACGGTGTCCCGTGCCACGTCTGTATATAAGTACAGCCTTTCCTCTTTCGCAGATACGGCTCCTGTCTGGTATCGAATACCCATTTCCCGGCAACCGCCAGATAATAATAATACCGAAAACCTCCATACTGTACCACTGTGCAGTTTTTCGGCATCTCACTTCTTTTTTTGTCATTCAGAAATACACCTGTAAATGCCCATACCTGCTTCATTCGTCCGGTTTTGTCCATTTTACGCAGTGTCTCGGATACAGCCCTTGGATTTCCCGAGTAGTTTTTCCCCATGTTGCTCATAAAGAGAACTATATCCTTCCTGACCGGAAGAACCAGGCTCATACCCCTGTATACCGTCACTATCATTTTCTTCAGCAGGCTTTTAATGAACGTCCGGATTTTATTAATCAATTATTCCGCCTCCGTGGTCTTGCGTACTGTTATTTTCTATACATCATTTCCCGACTTTATGAGCTTTTCCGTATCCGGTTGCCTGAGCCCGGGCTTCCATAGCAAAGCCTCACACAATTTAAGTTGCGTGCTTCCTATTGTCGCTGCTTTGTTACGTTTTATATTTTACCATACAGACTTACTCAGCAATCTATGTCACTCAGACATAATAACCGTATTAATTCAACGTAAATAACATGCAGGTGGCTTTTCTTGCAGATTTGAGAATCTTTTGCCACAAGCCGCAGCCTTACAGTTTCAGGCACGGAATTAATTGTTACCTTCTATCTCCGGAAATACTTCTTTTACGATACGTTCCGATGCATGTCCGTCATCCAGATAACAGAATTTGTCACAAAATTCTTTATATTTGTCGGCATACTCACGGCTGACACTCTCGATATTCTCAAGGGCATTGAGTACCTCCTCGTTAGTCTTTAAAAGAGGTCCCGGGCAGCCCGTGGTCATATCAAAATAGAAGCCTCTGAGCATTCCCGCATATTTTTCAAGGTCATATACATAAAACAGTATAGGGCGTCTGAGGTTTGCGAAGTCAAAGAATACCGATGAATAGTCCGTAATCAGTATATCTGATATCAGGTAAAGCTCGCCTATATCGTTATAACGGCTCAAATCCATTACAAAATCTTTATCGGAATCGTCTATCTGAAGGTGATCTGCTATAAAGTAATGTGTACGAAGCACGAAGAAATAGTCATTCTTCAGCTTTCTCATCATCTTCAGATCGAGCGGAAGATCAAATTTATACTGGCCCGGTCCGTAATAATCATCGTCTCTCCATGTAGGTGCATAGAGAACTACCTTTTTGTCCTTCGGTATTCCGAGCTTTTCCCTTATCGCTGCGGCCCGCTCATCCTTTGATTCCCCATAAAGCAGGTCGTTTCTCGGATAACCGAGCTCAAGCATCTTTTCCCTGGGATAAAGGAATGCACTTTCAAAGCAGTCTGTTGAGAAAGCATTGTCTGAGATGAGATAATCCCATATTCTTGACTGTTTGTAGAAGGTCATCTTGTATTTAGGGCTTGCCGAATGCACATCGTCCATATCGAAAACAAGCTTCTTTAACGGTGTTCCGTGCCAGGTCTCAAGGAATCTGACATCATTTCGTTTTTCATACCATGACGGCTGGCGCATATTGTTTACCCAAACGCCGGCTCTCGCAACATAATAGAAATACTTAAGTGATTTAGGCTTCACCTGTATGTGTTTTCCGGGAATTTCAGCCGCCTTGTTATCAATTATCCAAATATACTTTCGGCTGTCAATCTGTCTCTCATCGTCACGTTTTCTCATATATTCATAAATATATCTGGGGCTGTCGCCATACGTTTTGCCGAGAAAGCTTTCAAAGAGATAGAAGTCCTTTCGAACAGACATTTTCCTGAATATGCGCTTATAAATGTTCCATTTCCACTGCAAAGGTGTTCCAAAAAGTCCCTTTTTCTTTTTGTTCATCACAAAGAATTTTGCCGCCCTGAGAGCACCTTTATTTTTGCCCTTACCGATTTTCTTCAGGATTCTGCGCTTCTTAAACCTGTATCCCTTTAAAATGTCTTTTCTGACTTCCTTTACAAATTCAGAAAATGAGCCAAGCTCTCCGGGCGTCCAGTTAAGTCCCTTCGGATGTTTCTTCTTTGTGAGGTTTCTGATAAGATATCTGCATATGTACTTTTCAAGATAAAACGCAACATGCTTCTTGTAAATTCTGCTGCCCGTAACAGGCTCGTTCGACGGTATCTTCTCCTCAAGAGGAACGTATTCCGAAGCATCACCGTCAGAAAGGTATTCGCGCGCCGAATCCCATGCCGCATTAAAGCTTTCCACAAATTCACCCAGCCTTGAGCTGCTCTCCTCCTGTGAAAGTGAGGGCATTCTCACCGCATCATTATGATTTCTCTTAAAATAAACCGCTTCTCTGCATTTGGTGATAGGAAGCATCTCACAGAGTTCGCACATAAATGGAAGATCGCAGTAATATTTGAACCCAGGACTGAAACGAACGTATCTGTTCTGTACCAGTCTCGTCGGCATAAGTATGCCGAGTGCCGTCGATGTTCCATAGGAATATTTTATTGTCGGAAGCTGCATTTCTTCGGAGATATCGGTGTTATCGCCGTCTCCGTTCTGATTCTTCTCCGCACCGCCGTCTGCTCCGTCAGTACCGTCTTCATCCAGGTCCTCATCGTCGGCATCGTCCTGAGTTTCCTGATTTTCCAAAGCCTGCTGCAGCTTCTTCGCATATTCCTCAAGTCCCGACTCACGCTTGTACCAGGTTTTGTTTTTTCTGGCACGTACCATGGCATTCGGATTTTCTTCGGCCATGTTTACCATATTCTGAAGGCATCCGTCCAACAGATAATCATCACTGTCAACAAAAAGAATATACTTGCCCCGGGCCATGTCTATTCCTATATTTCTGGCTATGGCAACACCTTGCGGCTGCCCGGACTCTGCTTCCGTCCTGCAAAAACGTATATTCAGCCCATCATACTGCTTTATCAGTTCCTCTGCTTCATTTCCGCATCCGTCACCGACCAGAATTATCTCCATTGCCACATAATTCTGTGCTTTCAGACTGTCCAGACAATCCTTCAGATAGTTCTCCCCTCTGTAATAGGGCACAATAACGCTAACTGTTGTTTCCATGATGATACCTTTCTGTTTTGGTTTTGTTTATTTTTTGACTTAATTTAATTGTATTTTTTATAGCTTAATATGTTTGTATTTTTTGTTCCGCCTGCTTTTTTGTTTTGCCTGCTTTTTTTTCTTATATTTTTTTTGCTAGCATTTTTTTCTGCTTATTTTTTTTCTTATATTTTTTGTTATGCTTGAAATTTTTTAGTTCTGTTTGTATTTTTGTTGTTTCGATTTCTATAGCTCTGTAAATACTATCTCCGTAATACAGAAACTTAAACCGAACCAATCATTTTCTCATATTTCTTACAGATTTTTTCTGCCTTTCCCGAGGCTATCAGCTGACCTTTTTCAAGGATAATGGCTTTGTTGCAGTTTTCAAGCACCTGATCCGATGAATGCGAAACAAACAGCACCGTTACACCCTTTGCCATCATTTTTTTCAGCTTCTTCGAGCTCTTTTTTCTGAATTTGGCGTCTCCGACAGCGAGCACCTCATCAAGTATCAGTATTTCAGGGTTTACCACCGTTGCTATCGAGAAACCAAGTCTTGCCTTCATTCCCGAGGAATAGTTCTTCACGGGCACATTTATAAAATCTCCGAGTTCAGAGAACTCAACTATTTCATTATATTTGGTTTTCAGGAATGACTTCGAATATCCGAGCATACTGCCATACAGATAAATGTTTTCCGCACCGGTATAGTCTTTATCAAAGCCTGCTCCGAGTTCAAGCAGCGGCACTATATTTCCCTTTACCGTAATGCTTCCCTCCGAGGGCTTCAGTACTCCCGCTATGCACTTCAGCAGTGTACTTTTTCCGGCTCCGTTCAATCCCAGAATTCCAACTCTGTCGCCTTTTCGCACGGTCAGACTGATTCCTCGCAGTGCCCAGAATTCCTTGTATCTGAGCTTTCTCTTCAAGAGTCTGATAAAGTACTCCTTCAGGGTGTCGACCTTCTGTTCCTGAATATGGAACTTTACCCCCATGTTCTCTATCGTAATGACCTTTTTAGGAAGTTTTTTCTTCTTTTTTTTCTTTTTGGGGAGCGCCGGTGTCTGCTCCGCGTCTTTTAGAACAGGGTCAGTTCCGTCAGGAGTATCATACTTTCCGGCTTCGCAAATGCTTTGCGTACCGTTTGCATCCGCCTCAGCCAAACTCCGGTTTTCTCCGCTCATTACCTTTTTTTCGTCGTTCGCCCGTAATACAGTCTCTTTTTCACTTATCGATTCATCTGTCTTCTTAATATCTTTATCGCAAACATTTTGTTCGCCGGTTTCGGATTTTCCGTTGCCTGCGGTCAAATTGTCGTTTATGTTTGTGTTTATTTCACTCATTACGTATTCCTCACTGTCATCGTGATGTTACTGTTCACAGTCTGTTCAAAGCGATTCATAAGCCCTGCTTGCATTTGTTTTCGGCTTTTCCCACCTGCTCATACGTACAGAATAAATTTGTCCTGTTTTCTCCAAAATACAAGCACTCCGACTATGAAAATTCCAAAGCTGAAAGCAAGTGAAAAATATAAATGGTACATATCATTTGCAAAGCTTCTGCCAAAAACGGCATCTCTGAAAAGGACAATCGTCGAATACAGCGGATTACACTTAAATATCCATTCATTTCCCGAGGATGCCACCTTGTCAACGTCGTAGAAAATAGCGCAGGTATACATGATAAGCATCAGTGCAACAGTCCAAAGGTATTCGAGATCTCTGAAAAACACGCTCAGCGCCGACAGCAGTAGGCCCGCTCCCATTGTCATGACAAGTATCAGCAGCAAGGGAATAACCGCAAGAAAAATCTTTACGGTAAACGGCACTCCCATGTATATCATCACGCCGCCCAGAACTATCAGTGATATCAGAAACATGATATAATTTGAAAGCACCGATGCCAACGGGTACATATATTTCGGTACGTAAACCTTTCCTATCATGCTTCCGTGCTTTCTGACCGACCTCAATGCCACCTTTGTACTGTTCGAAAAAAAACTGTAAAGAAGTCTTCCGCAAAGTATGTACACAGGGAAGTTCTCGCCGCCTTTTCCGAACATATTCGAAAAGACAAGCGTAAGTACTATCATTGTCAGCAGCGGCTCAAGCAGCGTCCAAAGAACTCCGAGTACCGAACTTCTGTACTTTAGCTTTATGTCCTTCTTTACAAGTTCATATAACAGATATCTAAATTTTTTGAAGTTAACAAAAAATTCCATAAAAAACTCCTATTACTCCCCGTCCATTTCTATCAGTCTGTTCAGTGCACCAAAAATAGCCCTGATAGAGGCACGTGTCGTACTCTGACTGACTCCGACACCGTATGTCACGCTTCCCGTTGCCGGGTTCATCAGATGAATATATGCGGCAGCCTGTGCGTTTGAACCTTCGCGCAGTGCATGCTCCGAATAATCCAGAATTCTCAGCTTGTGTCCGACCACATTCTGAAGACCTGTCTTTACCGCATCTATAGGTCCGTTGCCTTTTGCGGTAAAGGTGAACGGTTCGCCCCTGTATTCATATTCCACGTTTGCAACCGTATGGAAATTATCATCGGCTGCGGCCCTGATATCTTCCATTCGACAGGCTCTGAAATGGTAGGGTGACTTCATATCCAGATAGTTTTGCTTGAACAGCTGCATGATTCTGTCCGGCTCAAGCTCACCTTCTGTTTCGGCCTTTGCCTGTACAATTGCTGCAAAATCGGACCTCATTCCCTTCGGCAGCTTAAATCCGTGATATGTCTCCATAATAAAGGCTACCCCGCCTCCGCCCGACTGACTGTTAATTCTCACAAGCGGCTCATATACACGTCCGACATCTGCCGGATCGATGATAAGATACGGAACATTCCATTTTTCATCTTCTCTGTTTCTGCGCGATGTCAGAACCTTGTTTATCGCATCCTGATGTCCGCCGCTGAATGCCGTAAAGACAAGCTCGCCGGCATAGGGATGCCTTTCAGCCACCTTCATTTTTGTCAGACGTTCATACATTCGTCGGATTCCCGGTATGTCCGTCACGTCAAGCTCCGGGTCTATTCCCTGCGCCATCAGATTACATGCAACATTAATCAGGTCTGCGTTACCGGTACGTTCTCCGTTTCCGAATAAAGTACCTTCTATTCGCTGAGCTCCGGCCAGAAGAGCCAGCTCAGCTGCGGCGGTTGCCGTTCCCATATCGTTATGCGGATGAACGCTCAGCACGACATACTCACGTTTTTTCAGATGTCCCGATATCCACTCCGTTTTATCGGCAAATACATTAGGTGTGGAATTCTCTATGGTGGCCGGGATGTTGATAATTATTCGCCTGTCCTCTGAAGGCTCCCATGCATCTATCACGGCGTTGCACACTTCGGCCGCGAATTCCGGTTCAGTTTCCGTAAAGCTCTCCGGCGAATACTCCAGCGCCACCGTCCCTTCATGTTTTTCTGCAAAATCTTTAATTGATTTTGCTGCGGTGACAGCCATTTCAATTATTTCGTCCTTCGTCTTTCCGTAAACAAGCTTTCTCTGAACCGTT
Organism: Lachnospiraceae bacterium; assembly: GCA_045617345.1. Classification (GTDB taxonomy): domain Bacteria; phylum Bacillota; class Clostridia; order Lachnospirales; family Lachnospiraceae; genus RUG11977. Next base: position 13,692 of record JAZLIK010000079.1, read on the forward strand.
GAAATATTTGTATAAATGTGGATAATCACATTTCTGATATCATCAATAGCCTCAAGCGATCTCTGAATCAGATGTTCTCTGCACTGCACAAGCACCTGAACGGTGACATCATCGGGAATCATTTTCTCTTCGGAGAGCTTCCTGATAAAGTCATATTCTATTGCCGATGCAGAGGGGAATCCAACCTCTATTTCTTTAAACCCAAGATTTATAAGTTCACTGAAATATTCAATCTTTTCGTCAACAGTCATAGGCTCTGTCAAAGCCTGATTTCCGTCTCTTAAATCAACACTGCACCATACAGGTGCTTTTTCATGCACCCTGTCCGGCCAGGTTCTTTCGGGAAACCTGAATATTTCCGACTGCCTGTATTTGTTATAATTCATTATTTACTCCGGTGTACTCATTTTTTTCAAGTACTTCCACTATAATTCTTCCTGTTTCAAGGAACAGTTCTCCCGTATAATTACTCTTTATCTGGCAAAAATGCTGACCGGCTGTCAGTGTAGCCACATCCACGTAAAGATCAAGGTCAACGGGTGCAATTGTGGTCAGCAGCTTTTCCTGACCTTTTATCGTAACCCCCGAATCGTATGCACGCGAAACTCTGTATGTGTATTTCTCATCATCTCTTCCGAGCAGCTTAACGTCTGTTTCGCTGACTTCCACACGCTTCTGGCTCAGCTCCGCCATAGTGACGAGAACGCTCATTGAAACGGCCGAATCCACAAGTACGCATCTTTCGCCGTATTTATCTTCAAGTATGTCTGAGAGGTCATACATAAACTCTTTGTTCTCACTGAGCCCCGTAATATCTACATCAAAGGTCAGCGCGCTTATTCTTGACAGAAGTGAATCCTCAGCCGCTATTGATAACGAAGCTGGTGCGTGATCCTCGCTAACCATGTAGTACCCCTCTGCAGGTGTACCCTTGACATTGATTCTGACATCGACAGATTTAATCTGGCATATATTTACATCCACATCTATCTTGTCATTGGAAAGGCTGATTTTCTTGGGATCTATCTTCTCTCCGTCGAGATCGAGTGCATACAGCTCAGGCGTGAATGTGGTAGATTCCATCAGACCCTCTATATCAACCTCGGCTATGACTTCCTTTACTCTCTCAACCTGCGAAACAGCTCCCGTCACCTGAATAATTCCTGTTTCGGCATTTGTCCCGAACAGGTAGTAGCCTTCCTTGACAGCTCCGTTAACCACCACACGAAGTCCGATAGCTTTGGTATCCTGGTCTTCAAGCTTAACGGCCATAGTATCGGTACGCGCCTCGCATACAAGCTCATCCTCGTATTCCGACTGGCATTTCAGGGTGATGCTGACCATGTTCATCGAATTTATCGTTTTGAAATCGGCAGTTGCTATAAAATCGGCTCCCGACAGGTCATCAACAACCGAACGCCTGCCCTTTACCTTTACATCAATTGCCTCTCCCGATTCTATCGTATAGCCATAACCTCTGGACGTTACCACATCATCATTTACAACGATAACCGGTATATCGTCAAGCGTTCTTGTAATCGTAGGATCCTGGCTGTTCATTATCATCAGCCAGATCAGCAGTGCAAGCACAACTGACAGTATTTTAAGCCCTAAATTGTTTAACAGACGGCTTTTCATGTTTTTTCCTCCGGATCAGATTATTGTTTCCCGGCTGTAGGTGATTTATGACGCTCAATTCCCAGAAAATTCTTCTTTCCCTTACCTTCAGCAGCCTTGTTTGCCTTGTTCTGTATCTCCTTAAGCTTATCGTAAAGGTTCTCTCGTGTTACTCTTCTGGTTATCTCACCTTCCGAAGCGATTGACACCGCACCGGTCTCCTCCGAAACAATGATAATAAAGCTGTCGGTAACCTCGCTCAGTCCGATAGCCGCTCTGTGCCTGGTTCCGAGCTCCTTACTGATGCTTGTGCTCGAGGTAAGCGGCAGATAACAGGTTGCCGCGGTAACTCTGTTTCCTCTGATAATAACCGCTCCGTCATGAAGGGGTGTATTATGCTCGAATATGTTTATCAAAAGCTCGCTCGATACCTTTGCATCAAGCATAATTCCGGTCTGTTCATAATCATCCAGTCTCACCTGACGTTCAATAATCATCAGGGCGCCGGTTCTCACCTTGGCCATTTCATAAGTGGCCTTGATTATTCCGTTTATGGTATCCTCGGAAAATTTGTCTTCTTCACTGTCTCTGAAAAACGGGTTTACTATGTTCTTGTTTCCGAGCTGTTCCAAAGCTTTTCTCAGCTCCGGCTGGAATACAATCAGCATCGCGGTAATGGATACCCCGATACCGTTTTTAAACAGCCACAAAATCGCATCAAAATTAAGGATTGACGCTACCATATACAACAGGAACAAAACCAGAAGTCCCTTCACGAGAGTACCTGCTCTGGTGTTTTTCATCCACTTAATTATGTTGTATATCAGTACCGCAATCAGCAAAATCTCGATAATATCGGGTATTTTTATTTTTAACAAATAAAACGGGTTTATAAAATTCTGTAAAAATTCTCTGATAGTCTCCATATTTTCCCCCGTGAACTGCCGTTTTTCATTGCCGGTTACTATTTAGTTAGTGTCTGTGGTTTGTCTGTTTCATTCACTTCACAGGCTGCTTTTTGCACTTTGCAGTCTGTTGATTATCTGTTTCATTCACTTCACAGGCTGCTTTTTTCGCTTTACAGTTGTGATTTAACGTTCGTCATCTTCTTCATCCGCCAACAGGTCCGAAATGTCAAGAAGACTGTTTTCAAAAGCTTCTCCTTCATCACCGTCATCGGAAACGTTACCGTTTTCACCGTTATCCGGGATAAATCCCGCTGCCTCAGGGCTTTCCTCGGAATATCTGTCAACAACCTTCATGTCAGAATCATCATCGTAATCCGGATTGGAATCATTGAGCTCGTACTCATCATATTCCGTTTCATATTCGTCAGGTTCATTGGCAGACTTCTTTTTATCCTTTTTACCGAAGCCGGCAAAAAAGTCCTTAACCGAACGGTGTGCCTTTTTTTCTATTTCGTCATTGTTCTCATAATCATCGGCTTCGGTCTCTTCTTCGTACTCATATTCTTCATCGTCGATGACCTTCCTGTTGAAATGCTTGATATCAAGCTTTCTCAGACTGATTTTAACCTTCGGAACAGCCTTCACGTAATAGTAATAATCATCGTCTTCAAACTGCACACGTTCAATTGCCGTGTAGTCAAGAATACGTTTCATGTAATCGCAGAGCATCGCTATAATGCCGCATACCACCGACATGATAATGAGTGTGCTGATTGAAACCGTGGCATCAAACTTCAGGTCTGCAATCAGGAATCCCAGTATGTTCACCATAACACCTGCGCCGAGTGAAATCTCGAATGCGTAATCGAGAGGAAGTCTTCTGATTGCCCACACAACCGCAATTACCAGCGCAAAAATGACCATCATTACAAACATTTCCTTGTTTGCGACTATGGCATCGATAACATCGGTATACAGCTGTACCACATCATCAATATCCAGTCCGACCTGTCTGTTTCTGGCCAGGTCGATTATTTTCATCAGATTGTACACAAAAATTCCGCATGCTGTCGGCATTGAAGCAAGAGGATTTGCCACACAGCCCAGAATAAGCGGTACCGCAAAATGAAGATTTGAGCCCATCAGTAACGGAATGATTGCCACAACAACCGTCTGTTTGGGCGTAAACCGCATCATGAAGCCATACATTATAATGTATACAAGCAATACAAATATAGCCAGATACATCGACACTGAGAATATATGTATCACAGTCAGCACCATTCCGAAAAATACAAGCACTCCGGTAGGCGCTACAGCACACAGGGCAGAAAGCAGTATACTTATAATAGCCTTTGAAAATCTGGCATCATAGCCCATATTTGTGTTTATCATATTGAACACAAGCAGACTGAGAATAAACTTTGCCAGCGGATTTACAACAAAACGCGTCTTCTGGTAGATTTTTAACAGCCAGGCCCTTATTTCAAGCAATACCTTTAACATTCCTCTTCCTCCGTAACATAACCGTCTTCAACATTGTACATATGATTCAGCTTTCGCAGCATTCGAAAATACTTTGCCAGTCTCTTTCTTGATACCCGATAGTGCCATGAATACCCAAGCATCGCAGCTATCAGATAAACAGCCATCACCACAATGTAACATCCCAGTATCTGCTTGCCCATTGCCGCGTAATCAAGCTCAAGCGCATTCTCTATCAGATATTCCATTCTGTAAGCGATTATTATGGCAACCAGGCTAAGGTACGATACCGTAACCGCTACCGCCGTTTTCAGTGTCTGAAGTCTGGCATAATCGGATTTAAAGTATTTGGAAAGCTTGATGTCTTCGTGCCCGCCGTTTTTTTCATATATGGCAAGCTGCGTCATCAGACGCACCTTTCTTTCATTAAGCATAGTATTTTCCTCCGTTTATTATTACCCAACTTAGTATTATATCATACCATTCCAACGTTTGCAATACGGTTAAAAACCTTGAACCTTTACAAGCCATCACAAGGTTACTATTCGTTACTGTTCACTGTCGTCCAAACACATCAATGATCCTTAACTGCTACGCAAACGGTTACTGCTTCGAGTCCTTATTTTTTAACTTCAAGAGGGGAGGTTATGAATATTGTCTGGACATACCGTGAACAGAAACACCTTTACAAGATTATCAGATTTTTAACAACATAATTTGCAATGTTTATGTTATAATTAAGTGTGTGACTGTTAATGACACGTTACCATATGATGATACAAGCGTCAAAAGTATGTTATTTTTCGTCAAGCCTGCTTGTAAAAAATTATGGACTTTATGACGCCAAAAGCATGAAAAAGCAGCCATTTTTCGAAGAAAAATGAGCGGATTTTGAATGTTTTTTAGCATTTCGAGAGCACAAAGTGCGAAAAAGTTACTATTCACAGTCTGTTTGAAATGCATAGTCGGATTATAATGTCTGTAAGTCCGTGAACATACTTTTTGCTTGCATTCGTTATTACCCGGCAGTGAATAAGTAACCGGTATTAACTTCAGGAGGTTTACAATGGAAAAAAGAACATTTGACAATCTTGGTGTCACAGCCTCTCTGTTAGGCTACGGCTGTATGAGATTTCCCGAGAAGGATGGACATATTGATGAGGAATATGCCGAGAAGCTGCTTGACAGAGCCTACGCCGCCGGCGTAACCTACTTCGACACCGCATACCCCTATCACGGTGGTGCAAGCGAACCGTTTGTCGGACGTGTTCTCGATAAGTACCCCAGAGACAGCTACTATCTTGCTACCAAGCTTCCCCTGTGGGCTGTCAGAACACTCGATGACGCAAAGAAGCTTCTGAAAGAGCAGTTGCAGCGTCTTCATAAGGATTATATCGATTTTTATCTTTTACATGCCATGAACGGAGAACGTTTCCATGCCATGTGCGAACTCGGCGTTATTGACTATCTGCTTGAAGAAAAAGCAAAGGGAACCATTAAATACCTCGGTTTCTCATTCCATGACGGCTTTGACGCATTTAAAGAGATTATTACATACCGTAAGTGGGATTTCTGTCAGATTCAGTTCAATTACATGGACGTAAACGACCAGGCCGGTCTTGAAGGTCTTAAGCTTGCTGAATCTCTTGGCATTCCAATGGTTATCATGGAGCCCGTAAAGGGAGGCTCTCTCGCCAAACTGCCCGAGGACGTTACCGGTGAATTTAAGCGTCTCCGTCCCGATGCATCGATTGCTTCGTGGGCACTCCGTTTTGTGGGAAGCTTCAAAAATGTCAAGGTTATTCTCAGTGGCATGACAGAGAGTGACCAGCTCGAGGATAATTTAAAGACTTTTGAAAGTTTTGAAGAACTCAGTGATGAGGAAATGAAGGCGGTTGAGGCTACCGCAGATGCTCTTCGCAAGCGTGTTTTCAACGGATGTACCGGATGCCGCTACTGCATGCCCTGCCCGAACGGTGTCAATATTCCCCATAATTTCAGCATTTGGAACGAATATGGCATGTATATGAACAGCGGTCATACAAACTGGCGCTGGAATCATGATATCAGCGCAGACCAGAAGGCCGACAACTGCATCCGCTGCGGACTCTGTGAGGATGCCTGTCCTCAGCACTTAAGCATTCGCGATGACCTGACCAGGCTTAATGAAATGCTCAATAATCTCGGTAAATAACTATACGGCAATACCGACTGAGGATATTTTAGCCAGGGCTTTAAAAAATATTCACAGCTCCGGGTGGATAACCTTCATCGGTTATATTCGATAACAATAAACAAAATTAGAAGTAAAAAAAGGGAAAAGTTCTCTTCTACAGCTGTAGATTCAGTACTTTTCCCTTTTATATTTCCATTATCGTCGTCATGAACAATCTGAGTTTCCGTTACTTTGTGTTCGCATCAATTTATGTTCCCGTTACTTTGTGTTCCGTCAATTTGTGCTTCGTTACTTTGTGTTCGCTTCAATTTATGTTTCCGTTACTTTGTGCTCCATCAATTTGTGCTTCCGTCACTTTGTGTTTTCGTCAAAATTGCGTCATAATCAAAATCAGAAGCTTCTGATTCTGTCGCCGCTGTCGTCATTCGTCTTGATTATTTTTTTCAAAACAACGTAATACCCTTCACCTGTCTCGCTTTCCACATAAACCCTGTCGCCTTCTTTTTTCCCGAGAATTGCACGTCCGAGAGGCGATTCAATACTGATCAGATTGTTCAGGATGTCTCCTCTGACCGATGTAACCAGCCTGAATGTATCGGTCTCGTTATCGTCCTCGAAGAATATCTCCGCTGTATTATTGAGTCCCATTTCATCATCCTTCGAGCTGTCATCCACTATTTCCGCAGTTTTTATCATCTTTTCCAGATACCTGATTCTGCTTTCGTTTTGGTTCTTGTCCTTTTTGGCCGCATGATATTCAAAGTTTTCGCTCAGATCGCCATGCGCTCTCGCCTCTTTTACCGCTTCAAGAGCTTCCTTCCTGACCACAAGCTTTCTATACTCAATTTCTTCCTCAATTTTCTTTATGTCACTTTTTGTCAGTTCATTCTTCATGATATTATCCTTTCCGACGATTTATAAGTTACCGTCTGACATTTCTGCTTCTTTTGATTGCGCATATTTTCTGTCATTTCAAATTTCATTTTCTTGCGTTCGATTCATTTTTTATCGTTCGAAATTTTAGCTTTTTCCGTTCAATTCTGCTCTTCTTTCGTCCGGGATTTCAGCTTTTTCCGTTCAATTCTGCTCTTCTTTCGTCCGGGATTTCAGTTTTTTCCGTTCGATTCTGCTCTTCTTTCGTCCGGGATTTCAGTTTTTTCCGTTCAATTCTGCTCTTCTTTCGTCCGGGATTTCAGTTTTTTCCGTTCGATTCTGCTCTTCTTTCGTCCGGGATTTCAGTTCTTTCCGTTCGATTCTGTTCTTCTCTCGTCCGGGATTTCAGTTCTTTCCGTTCAATTCTGCTCTT
>JAZLIK010000080.1:0-21602 GCA_045617345.1 Lachnospiraceae bacterium
CGTTGAACTTTGCTGATGTAGCAAGCTCTGTTCCCGTCTCCTCAAAATAAGGAACATCGGTTGTTACAAGGGTTACCTTGCCGTTTCCTGTTGCTTCAAAGCTTAAGGTATTCGTCTCTGCATCAAGCTTTGCGGGAACTATGTTCTGTGTACCGTCCGCGTTCTGACTTACCATGAAATACAAACGTGTCTGGGAATCATCGGTATTCAGAAGATTCTCTGAAACAGGAACCGTAACAGTAAATGATGCTTCATTTCCGCTTGTCTTTACTGCCTTCTTCTCGCCGTCACCAACCTGCTTTGTCATTTTGACATTATAGGTGGGTCCGACTGTGAGAGTCAGAGTTGTTTCAGTATTGCCACCTTCGGTTCCGCCTGAAGTATTTCCTTCGGAGGTATTGCCTTCCTGTGACTTACCGGCTGAGGTGTTGCCTTCCTGTGACTTACCGGCTGATGTCTCGCCGTCAGAGTTTGTTCCTTCGGCATTCCTGTTTTCATTACTGCCTGTCTGAACTCCGGCAGCTGCCAGAAAATCAGAGATTTCATCGGTTGCAGCCTGTGCGTTCTTCTTCTCTGTTTTGGTAGCTTTCTTCTCGTTTGCACTGACTTCAAGCTTAATCTCAGCACCGTTTTCAACCGCCTTCTTCTCACTCTTCGTAAGCTTAATGCTGTCTATGAAGTTTTCGGGAATGCTTGCTCCTGTTCCGTCTTCATTTGTAATGGTTGTAACCTTTTCCTCTGTCTCTTTAGGAGTTGTAACTGTTCCTGTAGGCTGGTTTTCCATACCTGTAGAATCGGTTTCCGTTCCTGTGGGTATGGTTTCCGTTCCTGTGGGTATGTTTTCTGTGCCCGTAGGTTCAGGTGTTCCCGTGGGCTCTGCTCCGGCTGTAGGCTGAGCAGGTGTTACTGAAGGTGTTGATGCAGGTGTCTGGGTAGGTGTGCTTGTGGGAACCCCTGTAGGAGCCTCTGTGGGAGCCTCTGTAGGTGTGCTTGTGGGAGCCTCTGTAGGAGCTTCTGTAGGTGTTTCTGTAGGTGTTGCAGTGGGTACAGGCTTTGTTATGGTTACGGTTCCATAACCGGTGAAATCATTATATCCATCCATTGTTACCTTGACGTATACTGTCTTTGCGCCATCGGTACACTCTGTAAAGGTTATATTGTCCTGATTGTATTCACTTTCAACAGTTCCGAACTTAACAATTGCACCTTCAGGAACGCCTGTAAGGGTTATTCCGTGGGCTTCTCCGTCATATTCAGCACGATAATCAATAACTGTTATTTTAAAATCTTCCTTATCTCCCTCAGGGATTGTCACTGTAGCACATGCGCCTGCAAATGTACGGTCCGTTTCCTTCAGACGTACATAGTAGCTGCCTGCTGCAAGACCTGTGGTTTCATTTTCTTTACAGCTTGTCCAGTTTGACGAATCTGTAGCTGTACTGTATTCCATCATATCCGTAGTTCCGGATATGATACCATCATTTTTACCCCATCCTGTAGGCTTTACAGCTTTGAGATTTGTGGGTGCAGCCGGACTTGATGTCATTATTTCAATTTTCTTCCAGGAACCACCGGCATAGTCGGCAGCATAAACATAATACGTTGTATCTGCACTGAGTGATAAATCAACAATCGTAAGTGAAAAGCACTTATCATATACTGCAGTCGACTCCATCGCCAGGACGTTGTCTGCCTTATCACGTATCTGAATAACTACAGCAAAAGCAGTTCCCGTATCATCAAATGTTCCACTGACATTAACTGACTGCCTATCAATTGATGCAGAAAGTGACTCAACGCAAGCCGAAAATTTAGACACATCCGCATATGCTTCACCTGTAAATCCGCCGTATAACAGTATAGTTGCAATTAAAGCACAAATTATGCATATCTTCTTCATAGTAATCTCCATTCCGTCAAATCATTAGTCAATATCTGACTCCCAGCATACACCACGACCTGAACCGAACCTCATTCCGCTGAACTGTGTATCATCAGAACCAACCTTTACCGCACTGACCTCTACCTTAACAGGTGCATCTGACTTCGTCCCCTTATAGAGAATAAAATCACTTGACTGAAGGTCGCTTGTTTCATCAGTTTCATTAACGGTATCCTTATGATGGAACTCAAGATTTAAGCTGCTGTCATTCCTGATAAGCTCCTTGGTAACACTTCCGTCTTTCCATGTATAAGTTGCATAAAGATCTACAAGTTCATCGGTTCCTTCGAATTCAGGATAATAATATGTTGCGTAGATAAAGCTTTCATAAGATTCAGAAAGATTAATCCCGGGTCCGTTCTCTGTTCCGTGATGAAGTATTGATTCACCTGCATTGATGTGTCCCTCGTTGATATCTATACCTACTCTGTGGAGCCAGATATACTCGGTTTTATCACCCTCTTCTGTATCATATATTACCTTAAACTCAACCATGTCATAGAAATTCGAGTTGAAATAAACCATAACATATTCATCTGAAGGAACAACCATAACAGCCGGATCAGATATTCTGCTGTCAACCTTCTCAAAGCCTTTTATCTTCTTAACATAATTATTAACCTTTACAGGTTTAAAGCATACATCACTGTTACCAAAGTATACGACAGCTTCCTTATCGGTATTTACATCCGTAGCGCTTCCCCATATAGGATCGGTTGCGAAGCTCCATGCAGGTGTATTACCGTTCTGTCTGCAGCCCTGAATCTTCATACCTGTAAAGCAAGGCTTATAAAATGAGAACTTACCGAAAATTGTACTATCTGTGTGTCCTGTATCTCTTGCGAAATCCTCATTGCGACCCTGAAGAGTAATAAAGTCTGTTTCCGAAGGGTCGCTCATTATGAAGTTATCAAGTGAAGCACCGTTTCCAAAAATTCCTACATTCCTGCCATACTCATTATACTGACTTCCGTTGTCATAATCAGCCACCGCACAGAAGGCACCTTCACCCGAAGGATTACCGGTTACAGGATCAAGACAATCGTCCGAAGGTTTACCCTCTTCTCCGTAGTTATTACGTAAAAAGTATTTTGTTTGACCATTGCCGTTAGCATACATAATTACATTTTGGTTGCTATGCTCACTGTATACCTTATATTCTTCGTTGCTTGATATACTCTCATCAAAGCTAAAGAGATACCCTATTCCCTCTGCTGTAAAGCTGCGGGAAGCATCTTCTGGATCTGTAAAAGAAACCTTGTACTTGTATGCCGGGAGTTTTAAGACACCACCTCTGTAACTTACTTCTAAGTTGTCCGATGAAGACTCGGTAAGAGTTATCAGGCTCATCAGATAATCAACACCTGTAACCTCAGGATAATTATGCTGTTGCTTAAAGCTGTTCCCGGCATTGCTGTTAAACTCGGGATAATAAATCATCTGAGCCATACCAAGCTTAAGATCGTCAGCATCTACCTCGCCGTCTCTATCCCAATCGCCAAAGGCGTACTTCTTGCTTTCAATCAGCTGTTTGAAAGCTTCCCCATCATGGCCGGGCTCAACGGGATCATTCTGTCCGGGGTCGGGATCATTATGTCCGGGGTCGGGATCATTCTGTCCGGGATCGGGATCATTCTGTCCGGGATCGGTACTTACTTCATAGATTGGTTCGATATAGAGGCATCCCCATTCATTAAAATCATCACGCTTAACAATAAGTGTAAGATTTTCTCCTAATTCAGAAGCATTAATTATCTTGTCTTGTTCTTTTCCGTTCAATTTAACCTGTTTTAAAGTACAATTCTCATGAGGATTAAACTGAATCGTTTCTCCGTCGTCAAGAAAATCACTTGCTGAGATGGTAAACTTCTGATTTCCATAGTAATAATCCTGATTATCTGAGTCCTTACGACTGAACTCCCAGTTCCAACCCCAGACATGATCATCCGATTCAGGATTATGTTCTGTTACACCGGCATCTCCATTTTCACCATTTAATACTTCTATACAGTATCCATCAATGATTATTTGATTATTCTCATCCATATGAGACCAAGACGATACTCTGTCATAATCAGACCATGCGATGTTGATATCAATTCCACAGAAATTTTCTTTAGAAGGAACAGTAACTGTAAAGCTGTTATCCTGTGAAAGATTTAAATTAGGGTCCTTATCAGTATCGAGAGCATCATCATGGAACGGGAAGTTTGCATAGACAGTATCCGATGAATTGCTATGGTGAATTCTTACTTCAATAATTGGCTTGAAATTCTCTTTTCTGTTCTCAGGAGGTGTAAGAATAAATGTATAGGTGTTATTATAGCTATAACCCATGAAAGCATCCGTAATTTCAGTCCTGCCTTCAATTCCTGCGCCTGACACTTCGACCTTACCTCCATTATTCCTGTCGTAGTTTATAATAATGGAAGGCTTTTGAGCATATCTTACGTCCATATTAAGGTATCCGGTTTCATTAAAATCTTCCTTATTAAGCTTATAAGAAGGTTCTTCTTGCGTGAAATCAGCAGCTGTCTTCTTCTGATTATTAGTATCCGATATATGAATCGTATACTCATCAAAACAACTATCATCATAAGGACGGAATTTAAGAACAGGTCCTTCACCGGATGTATCATCAAACAAACTACTGTCAATAAGTATCTTCTGACCACCCCAATGAGATATCTCTTTCCCTTCATTATCGCATTCCATATATTCCCATACGCAGCGATACTTGGAAATCCCATCAAGATATGCCTCTCCGGATCCATCATTACATACTTCAAGACAGTATGCATTAATAGCAGTTATTTCACCGTTTTCATCCCATGTACATTCGGAGAAACATCTGTCGTACTCAGACCACCAAATATAAACATCTATACCGCTACAATTATCAGAAGGAACAGTAAATTCAATCTCAGCCCAGTTACGGTCAAATTTGATGCCCAAATTAGCTTTTTGTTCATTTTCTCCATCAAAGAAGTCTACATTTGACAAAATATCATCAGGCTTATCAGAGTAATGAATCCTGATTTCAACAATGTTATCCTGAATATTCCTTCCTTCGGGAGCACAAAAATTTAAAGTATATTTATTTCCCGGAATTAAATAACCTCCATCTTGAAACTCATATCCAATCCCAAAGGTGGTCCAAGCAAAAACTTGACAAGAGTCTAAATTAGGTTCTCCGCTGATAACAGCATAATTACGATTTGTACCCCTATCGTCGTAATGGAAATAAATCACAGGTGTTTCTCCATCAGCCTTAACCTCTGTAACACCCGTATTCCCTATAATACTGCAGATAATAATCATCGTAAGCATTATGGAAATGCATTTTCTAAAGAAATTTTTATTTTTGTATATTTTCATACATTCTCCTTTCCATGCGTGTATTTTCTATACACCGTAGTAGTACAATTATACTTCCAGCCCTCACCGATTGTCAATGCTTATAAGAGTATCCGGGTTACTATTCTCCCCATAACCAAAGGGCCATTACTACAGGCTTGCTTGTAAAGTAATTGTCATAACGGCTATGTGATGGAGGTCGGACAAAATACCGCTTTATAAGCTTGCGCATCCTCCCAAATCTTAATTAACTTTATGGACGCATTTTCCCATAAAGTTAATTAAGCTCTGCCTGCCTCACAGTAATTACCGTGCGACAGACAGAGCTTATGAATAATTATCATCCGACTCCGTTAACTTAAATCGGGGTAACAGGACTCGAACCTGCGACCTCTAGATCCCAAATCTAGCACTCTGGCCAAACTGAGCTACACCCCGATAGCCTGCAATTGATTTTCCTCATCAGGACTTTCTCAAACGTTTGTATCATAGCATAAAACAAAAATAAATACAAGTCACCGGGCGCACATAAAATAAATCCGTTTCCGTTAGTAAACAAATAAGCCACTGATTTTGCGGCTCGCTTTATGAATGTTTTTGTCCGGACGATGGATAGTAACAGCTATTCAGAGTCTTTCGCCCTTTACCGTAATGTTTCCCTGCCCGTCCGTTTCAAGAATTGCATATGACGGATATCCGTCTCGCGGACGTGACAGACTGCCGGGGTTCACTATCCAGAGTCCATCCGTTTTTTCAATTCTCTGGCGGTGTGTATGACCATACATTATCACATCAACCCTGTTAAATTCGCCAAACTCCCGAAGCTCACGAAGGTTCATATTTGAAATATGTAATCCGTGTTCCACGTATATCCCGTGTCCTTCAAGTTCAAAACTGATGCTGTCTCTAACCCGGCATAGAAGGTCGCAGTTGCCTCTCACGCATCTGAATGAACAGCGCGAACGTTCTTCAATATAATCAAAGTCTCGGGCTCCGTCACCACAGTGAATAACCATGTCAATATTTCGCTCTTTTTCAAGAAGCAGATCAAAATTATCCGTATCACCGTGTGTATCACTGATTATAAGAACTCTCATTTTTACCTCCCGGCTTAATTTCCCAATAAGGTCACTCATTAAACGCTTTTTCCAGTTCCTCTTTTACCATCATAAGTGCCTTTGCGCGATGACTGATACGATTCTTTTCTTCAGGTTCGAGTTCACTTGAGGTACAACCCCGTTCCGGCAGATAAAGAATGGGATCATATCCAAATCCGTTACTGCCCTTTGCTTCATGTGCCACTATACCCTCGTATGTTGCCCTGACCGTCTTTTTCTTTCCGTCGGGGAATACACATGCTATGGCAGCTACAAAACGTGCTGAACGGTATTTATCAGGTACTCCCTTCATTTCGTCAAGTATGTGCTGATTTTTTATCGTATAAGGTGTATCAACGCCCAGAAAACGTGCCGAATACACTCCGGGTCTTTTGGCCAGATAATCCACCTCAAATCCCGAATCATCCGCCATCACAACCGCATCCTTATATTTATCGTCCGCATGTGCAAGCTCCGCAACCGCATTTGCCTTTATTTCGGCATTTTCCTCATATGTGACTCCCGTTTCCTCAACTTCGGCCGTAAATCCCGCTTCCTTTGAGGAAATTATGTTCAAATCAAGTCCGTCAAGTATCTGTTTTACCTCACGAAGCTTTCCTTCATTTCCCGTTGCAAATATTACTGTTCTCATTTTTCCTCCGTTTATCCTCCATGCCTGCTTTTGGTTTTCTGACCTGCTGCCTGTGTTCACATCAGCAGAGCCGCAGACATCATTCCGTTACCTCATAAAGTTTATAGTATTCCGCTTGCATTTTCAAGTATTTTTGATTATGATGATACATGGTTACTATTTACCACATAGTCAGTATGACAATTATTACAAGCTTGCCTGTAAAGTAATTGTCATACTGGCTATGTGATGGAGGCTGGACAAAATACATGAAGTAAAGCCGTTTCCGTTAGGAAACGAATGAGCCACCGGTTTTGTTGCGTGCTTTATGAATGTTTTTGACCATGAAGTGAATAGTAACGATACATGGTTACCGGTTGCTATTCCTATAATGGGCTTGGGACAGTCTCTGAATAATCATTTTTCATGATTCTGTTCACATAATGGGCTTGGGACAGTCTCTGAATAACATTTTTCATGGCTCTGTTCACATATTGGGCTTGGGACAGTCTTTTGAATAGCGACCGGCAGCGCGCAGGCGCAATTTTTACAGTTATTAAGAGGTTTTTATGGACAATCAGATTATTTCGGTCCGTCAGGACGATAAATCATATACAAAGATGTATGTTTATTACGCCAAAAATAACACCTCCGGAAGTATTCTTCTTCTTCACGAGATGTGCGAGCATCACGAGCGCTTTAACGATTTTATCAATCATCTTGTAAAGAACGGGTATGATGTTTTTACTTATGACATGAGAGGTCACGGTGCCGGCATCCGTTTTGAGGAGCTTGGACACATTTCTGTTTCTTATGGCTGGCAGCTTCTGCTCGATGATGCAGAAACCGTTCTTCAGTATATCATGAAGAATAACCGCAGCAGCAGAACTCTCCTTTTCGGTCACGGAATAGGGGCCTGCATCGCACTGAGTATTGTCAGTGAGCATCGTGATATTGACGCATGTATCTGCAGCGGTATTCATAATTACAGCGATTCAAAGCTCAGAAAGCTTTCCTTTAAAACCAATATGGTACGCAAAGCCAAAGGACCGGATCATTATTCACCCTATCTTTCGGAGAAATTCACTAATTTCAGCGAATTTTTGAAGATTTCCGACCGCACTGCCTATGACTGGATAAGCCGGGATAATAAGGCTGTCGGTGCTTATATTAATGACCCTCTCTGCGGTTTTGTCTGCACCACTTCTTTTTACTCGGATATGCTTAAAATCATTTCTTTATCAACCTCAAAGCGTTATCCGCACCGTATCCGTCAGGATATGCCTCTCCTGTTTATTTCAGGCAGTGCAGACCCCATTACGGGTTACGGCGATAATGTCATCAGTCTGTTCGATTCATATGAGCATTCTCTTGAGAAGGTTGACTGCATTATATATGACGAATGCCGACACGATCTTCTTCACGAAATCAACAGGGATTCTGTCATGAAGGATCTCACCGACTGGCTTGCCAAGATGCTGTATGCCACTGTGCCTGCTGCAGCTGCCGCAGCTCAGGCAGGTTCTTCATCCGCTCATCACAAGGACGCTCCCAAGCCTGCTGCCCAGCAGAAGAAGAAAGCCGAAACTGCCGCTGCACCGGTTCTCGAAGCCGTTGATGACAATGATTCGGATGAAACCATTAAGAATCTCGGTTTCTTCGAACGTAAAAAGGATAATCACAAAAAATAGCTCTGTCGGAGGTTTTTAAATGACTTATGAATTTATTGCTCCCTGCCATTTCGGTCTTGAAGCCGTTTGCAAGAGAGAGATTCTTAATTTGGGATTGACTGTTGTTAAGGTTGAAGACGGGAAGGTCACTTTCTCCGGTGATGAATCCGCCTTCGCACGTGCCAACATTTTTCTGCGCACACCCGAGCGTATTCTCCTGAAGGTAGGCTCATTTAAAGCGACCACCTTCGATGAACTTTTTGAAGCTACCAAGGCTCTTCCGTGGGAGAATTTTATTCCTTCCGACGGCCGTTTTTGGGTAACCAAGGCCAATTCAGTAAAAAGTGCCCTCTTCAGCCCGTCCGATATTCAGTCTATTATGAAAAAGGCCATGGTTGAATGTCTCAAACTTAAGTACGGTATCAGCTGGTTCGACGAAACCGGTGCTGATTATGCCGTCAGGGTTTCGATTATCAAGGATGAGGTCACTGTCGGTATTGATACCTCCGGAGATTCTCTTCACAAGCGGGGTTATCGCAAGCTCACCAGCAAGGCCCCCATTACCGAAACGCTGGCCGCCGCTCTGCTGATGCTCACTCCCTGGAAGGCTGACAGGCTTCTCGTCGATCCTTTTTGCGGAAGCGGCACATTTCCCATTGAAGCGGCACTTATGGGACTTAATATTGCCCCCGGAATTAACAGGAATTTTTCTTCGGAAGCCTTTGACTTCATTCCAAATAAGATTTGGAGCAACGCACGTACCGAAGCCCGCGATAATGAACGTCACGATATCAAACTTCAGATTCAGGGCTATGACATCGATGAGAGTATTGTAAATTCCGCCAGACAGAATGCACGTCTGGCAGGTGTCGCTGACCAGATTCATTTTCAGGCACGGGATGTAAAGGAACTGTCAAGTCCCAAAAAATACGGTTTTATCGTCTGCAACCCTCCCTACGGAGAACGTCTTGAAGAAAAAGCCGCAATGCCCGCACTGTATAAGGCTATCGGAACCGCTTTTTCCGCCCTTGACACATGGTCTTATTACATCATCACCGGCTACAGCGATGCGGAGCAATATATCGGACGAAAAGCGGATAAGAACAGAAAGATTTACAACGGCATGCTTAAAAGCTATTTCCTCGAGTTTCAGGGTCCGAAGCCGCCAAAGCGCGATTCTGTTTCACCGGCAGTATCTCAGTAGCAGGGTTTTCAGTAGTGTAAAAACGTGTGAACAGTTTTCGATGCTTAACGGTGTTTCATCGCTAAAGCAGGGTTCGCCGTAGCAGTAACATGTGTGATTGAAGTCGACATATATGAAGCAGGAAATTTACGGCATCTATCAAAATAAAGTGAGCGGCAGAGGTTACTTCTGCCGCTCATTTTTTACTTAACAGGATATTGCGTCCTATAAAGATAATTCGCTCCGCGAGGATGCGCACGCTTTTGCATTGGAATTTTGTCGCTGACGTGATGCGAAAGCGTCGCAGCATGTCACAAGCGACATGCTGCTTTATTTGCTTACCGGTGTTTACTTTGAAATCAGCTGATTTACATCTATAGTCTCTTTATATGATCCATAGAAGGTATTGTCATAGGTAACTGTAATGTTCTTGATATATACCTTTGAATCGCTCGTATTTACATCAGCACCGATAATAGCTGTTGAAGGAAGCTCCTTTGCTCCGAGATATACCTTGAAGCACTCACGTGCGATTGTAACGGGGTCCATGCTTGTTGAGGTTGCCTTCTGCTTTGTAAATGAAAGCTTCTCCTGCGAATCCTCGACAATAAGTGTTTTGATACCGATGTTGTTTACAATCGAATTTGTCTTACCGGCCTTAAGCTTATACACGGTAATTGTGTATGTTGCTGCATCGAGTCTGCTTCCGGCCACAAATGAATTGAATGTAATTTCATCGGCTGTTGCAGTTACCTGAGCAGGAAGTGTATCAAGGAACTTTCTGCCGTTCTTGTCTGTTTTCTCAATTGTATAGAAGAATACCTCTGCTCCGTCAGCAAGTCCGAGATCTGATGCCTTCAGTGCTCCTGTAGGAATCTTTGAAGGGAAGAACTGAAGATTTGCTCTCTTTACGAAAAGATTGCCGTCAGCACCCTGAACACCGTATGAAACCTTCTCGGGAGCTACATCACCCAATTTGACACCATTCTGTATCTTTGCTGAATTTCCGGCTACGGTCGAATTAAATATCCATGTCTTCACATCTGATGAAGAACCGATTGAGAAGCTGATGCTTCCTTTCTTGTCTCCGCATGTAATATCAGCAATAACTGTGCCGAGTGTCTTTGTGGGATCATATCCCGCATTCGCTACAAATGCCGATCCGGGAACCACAAGCTCTCCGTTTGCATCAAATGTACCGAAAGACATAACTCCGAACTGTGTCTTTGTAGTATCCTTCTGTGCAATGGTAATCGGCTGTCCCTTCATGGGATCGTTGTACTGGTCAAGTACCTCTGCCTTTATAATAATGCTGTCGGCTGCCCCGGGATCCAGATTAAGTGAGCTCTTTGATGTGGTAACTCTGATTGACGAGGGCTTGCTTGCAGCTGTAACGGTAACTGCCAGTGTATATTCTACCTTGGTTCCCTTTTTAAGAAGTACCGATGTGGTACCTTCACCGTTTGCCGAAAGCATAATTCCTCCGCCGGGTGCACCCATCATTGCAAAAGCAACTTTGCCGTCAGCGGTATCAACACTGTCAATTCCCTCCTCAGCAAGTGTCTTTACGCTTCCGTCCGAATATTTAAACAGTACCTCAAGAGCCGCATTTGTATCATCCATCTTGAATGACTTCTTTACAGCATCCTCTGCCTTCATGTATACACCGTCATCATCCGTAACAGTGTATACCATTCCCGTATATACAGGCACCTGAGCAACAAGCTGAACTCTGACTGTCTTTACAATGGGATCGTAGGTCTTTTCTGTCAGACCCGTCTGGACCGTAATCTCAACAGTTACAGGCTTGTTTGCCTCGTTAAAGAATATCTGGTTTCCGGCTGATAATGCATATTCTGTTCCGCTGACAATCTGTGTCATAGGTGCAAGCGAATCAGCCACTACCGAAGTAACGTCAATGTCGTCAATATAGTATCTGATGTCAAGGGTAACATACTCATTGCAGTTAACTGTCTTGTTGGCTACATCGATTCTGTTTACTTTTTCCTTTACGGCATCGAGCGATGTAAAGCTGTAGGTATTCTCGCCATAATCAACATAATACTTTGTGTTGTTTGAGAAATCATAGTATCCTTCAAGTGATACCACACTGCCCTTTAATTCCGCACTCTTTACTTCATAACCGGGAATCTTTGTATTGCCGATCATCGTGTAAATTGTGAAGTCTTCCTTCTTCACAGATGAAGGAGCTGTCTTAAAGATGAGGTTAATTCCGCTTGTACTTGTCTGCTTAACTGTAACATCTCCGACAGGTTCCTGTGTGGGAGCTGGAGTAGGGGTGGGTGTTGCGGTTACAACCGGCGTAGGTGTTACAACAGGTGTCGAGGTAGGCACGGGTGTAGGCTTTGCCTCATTCTCTTCAACTATTACCTTATAGCTGTTTGAAACGGTTGCTCCGGGATAAGAAGCACTCTGATAGCTTTCTGCTCTGACAACGTATTCACCGGGCTCTGTAAATTCTACCTCATACTTTGTTGAATTTACCGTGGTAATAACAACGCGCGAATCACTGCATACAACACGTCTCTTGTCTGTGTCTCCGTTTACGGGAAGCTTCACGGTAAGCACTTCTCCTACCTTGACCTTCTGACCTGCTGTGATTCCTTCTACCTTGAAGTTATCCTTTGTAGCGTTCTTCTTTACCGTTATCTCAATTGTCTTTGACAGTAAAAGCTTGTTTGTTTTGATATCTCTGACTTTAACTGTTACATCCGCCGTACCCATGCCCTTCGCATAGATGCGGTCTTTTTTGTTGCTTACCGTACATACCGTCTTGTCATCTGATGTAAGCTTGATGTCCATTGTCTTGCTGTTGAAATTCTTCACTATCTTGGCTACGTTCATAAAGCTGTAGAACTTAGCCTTTGTTCCATTGGCCTTTGAGCCTGAACATCCGTCGATAAAGATTGTTTTGGATGTTCTTGACAGTGATAATGTCGTTGCTGCCTGTACCGGAATTGTTCCGATAATCAGTGTCAGTGCCAGAATCACTGCCAGATACTTTGCAATTTTCCTCATTTTGTTCCTCCTTTTTTTGTGCACGTCACAGCACTTTCGCATACCTTCTCCTGCCGCGTGCCGTACATCTATTGGCATTTCTGCCGCATCAAGCCTGTTTTGCAGGCCTTTTGCCATAAACTAAACATTTACCCGATATACAATCACTGTTCCAGATCGGATAATAAATGTGCAAGCCGAAGGTCCGGCTTGTATTTTTGCATTTTCCACAAACAGAGTAAATAAGCGTCCTTTAAGCCATCGTTACTGTTCACCGTCTGGCCCAAACATATTCATAAGCCCTGCCTGTTGCACAGCCGGCCGCTGTTTCGCAGCCCGAGGCTTATTTATGCGAATCGTAACCGGTTATCAGCTTCCCGATGTCCACGCTCCTTGAAAATTTACCGTAAACCGTGTTCGGTATACTGAATTCCGCACTTTTCACATATATGCTTCCCGTTCCCGAAACGTTATATTCAACATTTGCAATGCAGTCTGATATATCTGTTCCGTCAAGCGTAAATGTAAAGCATTTTGCAACAGCCGTCGGCCAGTCTTCACTGTCTTTTTTTTCGGCTTTCTCAGAAACAAGTGTAAATTCGATATCCGGTTTACTGTCAAATACCATCAGCTCCGTCTTTGCAACCTCTTTTACCTGAGATACGGTCTCCCCTCCCTTTATCAGATAAAAGGTAACCGTATAATTGCCTTCGGGCAGCTGCGTTTTTGCGGTATAAGGCGCGAATTCAATGTCCATATACGACTGAATGATGCAGGGATGACCGGTAATTATCTCTTTCTCTGTACTTCCGAATTTCTCCCGTTCTATGAGTACGGCCATCATGGTTTCTCCGGGTGCAATCCCGTATTCCGATGCCGTTTTTATCATTGAAGGCTTTTCTGACAGTATCTCTCCCGTACCTTCTCCCACATAGTACCCGTCAAGCTCCGTAACCGATGTTACAAATGTTGACTCTATGTCCGGCTTTCCGCGATACAGTGCTGTATCTATGTATTCGGGGCCTTCTGTTTTTACGGTGTATTCATACTGTTCCTGTTTGTAATAGTCATAAGGAACCTCTTTTACCATGAAGGCTGTTTCCTTCTCAAGTCCCTCTGCGGCTATCTGAGCACGAACATATCCCGTTCTTCCCTGCGTATCGCAGTCATATCCGTTCACTACCAGGCGTCCGTCATGAAACTGCCCAAAATATACATATCCGACAGAATTAATGCTTCCTTCTGTCTGCTTTATTGTAATATTTTTCGGAACAAGCTTTTCTCCGTACTGGTCAATTACTTCAGCCTTTATTATCAGATAATCACCGACGTAAATATCTGTGTTCAGTTTTGTCTTGCTGACCTCGGTCACCAGTTCGGTGGCTTTTCTTGCCTCTCCTGTCTCGAACGGGATTGCCTCAATAATTTTTTCTCCTGACTTCAGCAGCATTCCGGTATTTCCGACACTGTTTACGCTTACCGAATAGCCGCCGTCGGCATTTTTTGACGTAACCATCGCTATCTTCGGGTCGGCAACGAATATATCGGTAATGCCGGCTTCTTCCGGGGTACGGTATTTTCCGTCGTCAAAAAGCAACAGCACTTCAAACGACAGCTCGTCTTTCTCTGCAATGCTGTGATGCAGCACATCCTCCGGTTTCAGGTATTTTCCGTCACTTTTTTCAAAGCTGTATATATATTTCCCGGTGTATTTGCTCTTCGAATTGTCTATTGTATGAAGCACAAATTCTGCAGATATTATCCTTATTGTCTTTCCCGTTTCGGTAGTTTCATACCGAACAGTATTCCCGGAAATGTTATCTATGGCTCCGTTTTTGTTTTCTGTACCCGTGGCAAACGCATCGGAAGTGCCTGCTCCGGTCTTCGGCGCTGAGTCTGCTGTTCCCGGTACAACGGAATTATTCTCCGAGTCTGTGGTAGATGCATCGTAAGCGCCTGCTCCGGTCTTCGGCGCTGAGTCTGCTGTTCCTGCTGCACCGGAAGTACAATCGACGCGGAGTTCAACTGACAGTTTCACTTCTTCATCGGCACGTATCCCATATATTGCATCCATAACCAGGAAAGCCGTCGTCTCGTCAGCATCATCAATTTTAACGGACAGACTGTCCTTTATCTTGTCTGCTACCGAATTTGTAATGTCAACACCATCACTGTTTATATAGCGGAATCTAAGCGGTGTCTGTTTTCCTATCGGAATCTCATTCATATCAGACAGGATTGCGCGAATATCTTCAGGTTCATTCCCCGATGCGACAAATTCAATTTCTTCCCCATCGATTACTATCAGATATTTTTTGCCACCTTCAAAGTTCTTAAAGAAGCTGACAACAACCTTATTGTCCGATACCTCTGCTTTTTTCGCATTTGAAAAATTGGATCTGATTCCGTCTGATATTTCATATGTCGAAATGTCGGAAACCATCAGATCCTCGTATACGCATCCCCCGATAATTTCCACACTGCTGTCGGTTAACTGTCGCAGGCCGGTTTCGTCCTGCTCAACGCTGACAGTTACACTCGCTGTCGATGTAGGTCCGTCATACCTTTTGCTCTGGTACGACATCGCTTCAAGAGTATATTCACCTGCCTCGGTGAATACCACCGAATACGTATTTTTCGATGCAGTCTCGGAAATTTCTACCGAATTATCTCTACAGGTAAACTTTCTTAAGTCTGTATCATTATCCGCAGGCAGACTGACAAGTACGCTTTCACCGACTTCGAAAACATCACCGTCCTCTATGCCCGTCACCTTTGTTGTCTGGCTGTCCGCATTCTTTTTAACTGTTACTGAAATATTTCCTGTATATATTTTTTTACCGGTTTTTATGTTTTTTATGGTAACTGTAATGTCTGCGTGACCTATTGATTTCGGATATACCCTGTCCTTTTTCCCCGAAACCGACGCTATGGATAAGTCACTGCTTTTTAATTTTATGTCATACAGTGTTTCGTCAAATCCTTCAAACTGCTTACGAACATTTAAATACTTCAGTTTTGACGACTTTTTTCCGTCAGAAGCTGTTCCTCTGCTACCTCCGACATACAGTGTCGCTGTTGTCTTCTTCAGATTCGGAGCCCAGACTTTTTGTTTCAGCGCCGCTTGTATTTCAATTATCGTAGAGCCGAAGCATACTGTAATACAAACGAATACAGCAATTATTAAATTTAGAATATATTTTTTGTTTCTCAATTTCCTACCTCATAAAGCTCTTCAATGATATCATTCAGCGGCTTAACAGCTGTGTAATCATTTCGTTGCTATTCACAGTCTGTACTATACGCATAATCATTGCTATTCACAGTCTGCACTATGCGCGTAGCCGTTGCTATTCACAGTCCGTACTATTCGCGTAATCATTGCTATTCACAGTCTGTACTATGCGCGTAGCCGTTGCAATTCACAGTCTGCACTATGCGCGTAATCATTTCAGATTGTTTATAAGATTAATAATGGCACTTGCCTCAAAGGGCTTTGTCAAAAAATCGACAGCTCCCAGCTTGATTGATTCTATCATTTTACTCTGCTGACCGGCAGCTGTAACCATTACCACCTTCGCCGAAGGATTCTCCTGCTTTATCAGCTTCAACGCTTCTATACCATCCATTACGGGCATGGTTATATCCATTGTTACAATATCCGGCTTGAGCTCTCTATACTTTATTACTCCGTCCTGACCGTCTACCGCCTCACCGACAACAGTATGGTTTGAATCTTCCAATAGTCTTCTTAATAATTTACGTGATGTTCTCGAATCATCTACTATTAATACATTAGCCATTTCGCACCTCACAGGTTAATAAGTCCGTTAAACGTTGAAAGTAAATATATCTGTCTGTTATCAATCTGAATTGGAATTTTTAACATTTTTCCGCTTCTCGCTACAGTACTGACCATTTTGAAATTCGGCGGTAGCATGTCGATTTCAATCTTTGGCGATACAGCAGTTGCAAACATACCGTTTATGCAGTTGATAAATTCAGCAACCGCATCAAGCGCATCATCGTCCACAAATGCAAATTTTTCTCCTGCAAAACGCTCTGCTATTACCAGCAAATCATTCTCGTTACCCGTAAGCGCAAGAGAAGCTTTCTCGTCTCCGACCAGACATTGGAGAGCTACTCCGTTTACCTCCATGGAGGATACCCAGCTGGCGCTGCCGCAAATATACGACTCACTGTCTATCAGTCTGATAATCGTTCTGAATGCAATCAGTATATGTTCAATCTGATTGGCATCACAGTCTATAGGCAGAAACAGAGGAACTACACGCTCGGTAACATCTGATTTTAACGCTTCCATGTCGGAAGCCGTAAATGCCATCTTCTTCTGATAATCATTGAACGCTTTTTCAAATTCAGTCAAGCCCATGAAGCCATTTTCGGTAACTGCCTGTGCAAACGTAAGGTACCTGTTGCCCTGCAGACTCAAAAGTCTTCTGACCTGTTCCGGAGTAAGATATCCTTTATCTATTGCAATATCACCGAATCTTTTATCCATTAGTGCCTGAAGTCGATTTACCTCCTCAGCCTGTCCGGGAGTCATCAGCTTTTCCGATACTGCAATCAGCCCCAGCTTCACGCGTACCTTTTTTTCAATTTCAAAAATATGTTCAAGCTGTGTACCTGTAATATACCCCTCATCGACCAGGTAATGCCCAAATAACTGATTTATCATACGCCACCTCCAAGTATAAAGCATCTGTCCAACGATCGTTACCTTATATTTTCCGTCGGGAAAGGATAGCAAACAATCTCCTAACGTTCAAAACCGGCAATTACCATAGAAAGATAGCATCCAATCTCTACAGCGCTCGTGCCCATTCCGTTGAGATATAGTCTCGCAAGCTTTTTTCTTTCTTCGGAATCGGCTATTCCTCTGCAGCCCGGCACATTACAACTGCATCCCTTGCTCTGCTCCCCGGGTAAGGGAGTGTATGCTATGTTAAAGAAGCATTTAGCTGTATCATATATTGCATCGCCAATAGAATAATGAGAAAAACCTACTGCTACAGGTCCGTCATCCGTAATCATAATGTTATCCGGGTGAAGATTTCCGTGACACAGTGAATCGCCATCCTTCATCGTACCCAGGAACCTGATCATCTCTTTTGTAGCATCCGTATCAGCTTTTGAGGTGGAAAGCATTTCACGTCTCAGCTGTTGCCTGACTGATTCTATTGAAGATACATTCTCTGTTTTCATTTTGCAGGCGCCGATACTCTTTTGCAGAATACACATCTGCTCAGCTGCGGATTCATAGTCTCCGGTACGTTCTATGTAGCTTAACAGATTTTCACCTTCTATCTTTTTAAATACTATTCCAAAACCAAATTCTGTTTTTTTCAGTTCCACTACCTCCGCTTTTCTAAACGGAAGATTTTTTACAGCAAGTGCATTATAATACTCTCTGTTTATATCATCTATCGAATAAGCTGAAGAAAAAAGCTTAATTACATACTCTTTTCCCCATTCATAAACATTCGCATGTTCACCGGCAGAAAGCTTTTTACCGGGCGTTTTGATTTCATCTCTGTCAGGGAGATGTATTCCGTGAAAATCCATAGTAACTCCTGATTTACTAATATTTGAGGTGGTTATCCGGCACAGTCCGGACGTTTCTATTCGCAGTCAGGAACGTGTCTGTTTGCAGTCCGGACGTTTCTGTTCGCAGTCCGGAACGTGTCTGTTCCCTGTCAGTATGTGTCTGTTTGCAGTCAGAACGTGTCTATTCACAGTCGGTATGTGTCTGTTTGCAGTCAGAACGTGTCTATTCCCTGTCAGTATGTGTCTGTTTGCAGTCAGAACGTGTCTATTCACAGTCGGAATGTTTCTATTTGCAGTCATATCGTGTCTATTCACAGTCCGGTAATAATAAACACAAACAGAGCGTTCACTCTCGGGCTTGAGGATAATATTATGATTACGTCGTCATTAAAGTGTCCATTGTTTTTCTTACAAGCAGGCTTGACGAAAAAACGTACATTTGACGCTTGTATCATATTATCCGACTATGAAGACCGGTCAAAAGTAGTAATCCCGTGACATACGTCACTCATTGCTTGCCACTTTTGAATATTACTGCAATTATCCATTACCACCTATAAAAAACAGTATAACAAATTTCAACATCTACATCAAGAGATTGTTGTATTTCTTAACTTTTATTTTATATTCCACTATATCTTGAACATGGGTGCTGACAGGCAGCATACCATTAATTTATAAATAGGCAAACGGGTCTTCGACAGTTGCAAATCATCAAAATCGTCATAAGCCGTGGAATAGGCTTATTTAGTACCATACAAGTGTAGTGGTAGAGAGTAATTAACTCTGACACCTGCACTTATTTTTTTTATAATAAAGGGAGTAATTGGTCTGACGAGGGCTTATTTGGATCATTGCATCCGTCAAAAAAACTGTTAACCAACCCTTTATTATAAGCATTCGATTAAGCAGGTAGGGATAAGACGGCACTTTGCTCCGATGATTGCAGAATCAATCTTGTTTCTAAGCTTTTTCATACGACTTTTTCTCCATTCCTACGTATTTGCAGGCGACTTCTTTGAAGTTTTTAAGTTCGTTTCTCATCGCTTACATTAAGTACTTGGAGCCTGAAAATCGTGATTACAGAAAAAACATAAAAAATCTCCAAGAATTTTTACATTCCTGGAGACCTTTACCTCATAAGCATTGATTTTTCGCCACTTTCAAGGTTCATTATTTTATAAATTTACAATTTTTGATCTATTTTGGGGGTACCATTCCGAACCACCCTAGCCCTCCTTGCCCGAACTCCCAGGAGGGGACTCTGAAAAAAAACAAAATAAAAAGAGCTCCATAATGCAACTCTTAATTTATTCCTGCTTTGCATCATTCCCATACTGATCTAAAGCTGTTTCTAACTTCTTATAATCACAACAAGTTCTTTTCAAAAAATCATAATTGGATGATTTAGTGTCATAACGCTGACCATAAACATTAGACGCTTTCTTCTCAATGCTCTCCCAGTTTTTTCTTAGGTATCGAATCTCATTAGATTCGTATGTGTCGATTTCTGGATCAATAACTAATGCAGTAATAATATCTTCTGTAACTGGAATCATATTATTATAAAGAAGATTGGATATTTCTTTTCCTGAAGTCTCTGTAACAAATGTAGTAATAAGTGCACTTCTCTTTTTCTTTCCCTCTTTCTTACGTTCTTCTGTTGTTTGTGATGTTAGCGGAATCATATATTTTTTATCCCCTATCGTGGTAACAATTCCAGCAAATGGTCTATTATTATATTTGACACTTACTCTATAGTCTTCCTTATGTAAATATTTCAAATATTCCTTATCAACATAATAAAGAATTGGACTCTCTTTTTTCTCTTTTTCCATCTTTCTCCTTTGAAAAAAGCTGTTTGTAATAAAACAAACAGCTCTTCTCGTCCACTAAAGCAGGACCTCTCTCATTTTGAATCGTCCACTAAAGCAGGACCTCTCTCATTTTGAATCGTCCACTAAAGCAGGACCTCTCTCAAAACAAGTTTCCTTGTTTATTTACATTATATGCTGTAACATTAATAGTTATACAGTTCTAAGTATTATACAGAAGATAATCCGTTGTGTCAATCCCTTTTTTTGTAATTTCATTTTACTCTGATTAATACCTGTTGTCAACTGATTATCTACCAATAATTTTAGCCCATTGGAACCATTTAAAATGAAAATATTTTAATTATGCGAATAAGTGCTTCTATCAATACTGGTATAGAATCAGCTAAGAAGACTATACTGACTAATAAGCTTCTTCTTAACCCTGTTACCTGCAAAATCGGTATATTTGCTTCAGCTGATTGAACGTGAATATAGTGAAATCTCCGTTTGCGTTCCAATTGGATTTAGCGGAAGCAGATTAAGAGAGAAAGGAATTGTCATTCATCACGAAAAACCGGAAACATATGAACTGGGTGCCGAGGAAATTACTACAAATTTCGGAAACAAAGTGCTGGCATACAATAAAGAGCGGTGTATATGTGACTTGATTAGAAACAGAGGGAAGATTGAAGTTCAGAATTTTCAAGCTGCCGTAAAAGGCTATATGAAAAGCAAAAATAAAGATTTATCTCGACTCGTCGGTTATGCTGAGACATTAAAGATTCGAGATGAGGTAATGAGATACGTGGAGGTGCTTGTATGATAAAAAGTTCAACAGGATTAAAAGCAAAAGTAAGAAATATAGCAGGGGGGAAACGATAACGTATCCAAGGCATATATTCGGATCTTTTTTATGGAAAGATTTATGGAAAGAGTATCCAGCTCCGAATATAAGGATCATTTTATTCTTAAGGGCGGAATGCTTGTTGCTTCGTTACTTGGAGTCAACTACTCGGTGATAGAATCGCCGAGTAGTTGACAAATGACCGCGCATCGGCCACGCATGTCCCGTGTCATGAGGGTTTGAGTATGACCCTGACCTGCGCAATAAATAGGTATGCTGCCTATAGCAATATATCCTCTTCCTTTATTTTTGAGGTTATAAATTCAGAAAACCAGGGAAGCAGGAAACGAATCTTTCCGTGTCCGGATTCATCCAGTACACACTTTTCCAGAAGCCTTCTTTTTGTGTTGTTGAAGCTCTGCGAAGTAATCCCGAGCTTTTCCCTGTTATCCTGTACATTGTCAGAATCAGTTAA
>JAZLIK010000081.1:0-21283 GCA_045617345.1 Lachnospiraceae bacterium
ATTATTGTATTATTGTATTATTGTATTATTGTATTACCGTATTACTATGTTACTGTATCATTATATCATTATATCATTATATCACTATATCATTATATCATTATATCATTATATCATTATATTATTGTATTAATGTATTAATGTATTACTGTATTATTGTATTACTATGTTACTGTATCATTATATTACTGTATCATTATATTACTGTATCATTGTACCATTATATTATTATGTTATTTTATGTCGGTTTTCGTATTGCTTTCCGTCCGTAACTAACCGCCTCATATAATTAATATCGGTTCTTTTCCTAAAATTATTAATCCTTTCTTGTATTCTTCCCCATGATATTGTATTATCTGTCATGAAGGATACCATATTCGCCGTTTGAAGACCGTTTCAAGCAAAGCAGTCTGTCCATAGCTCATTGATGAGCCGGCGACATAAAGCGAAATATATGCCTGTCCCGAATATCGATGTAAGCGTCAGAAGAACCTTTTGCCGCTCACAACCGATGCAAAAAATGAAGGTTACCGTAAACCGTAACCGGAAAAGAGGAAAATCATGTTCATTACATTATTTCACCTTAGTCAGTCGACTGTAACAGCTCTCGGCGGTCTCTTTACATTTGCCTGCGTGTTTTTTCTTCTAAGCAGATTTAAAGATAAACTTCCCACCGATATCGGACGTGCCTACGCTGTAAATGCCGAAAAGTCCAAAGGTAAGCCCCGTGGTGCCGGCATCATCATCATTTTGGCATTCTGTGCGGCCGCACTTCTCTTTGCGCCTCTGACCATCGAAAACACCATATATATTCTGCTGATTACCGCGGCCATGGTCACCGGTTTTCTGGATGATGCTTCGCGTAACCCCTGGAGTGATTACAAAAAGGGTGCTCTCGATCTGATTATTTCACTCGGAATCGCTGTTACTTTTGTTCTCAACAATTCAACGGTTATCAGCTTTAAGCTTTTCGGAGCCCTCTTCGGCAGCAACTGCTCTTTCGAAATGCCCAAGGTAATATATGCAATTCTTGCAACTATTCTTGTCTGGATGGCAATCAATGTAATCAACTGCACTGACGGAGTTGACGGTCTCTGCACCACACTCTCGATAATTTCACTGTTCACTCTGACGGTTTTCAGTACCGGCGACTATACATCAATGTGTGTACTTTTCCTTTTCGCACTGCTCGCCTATCTCTGGTTTAATGCAAGTCCCAGCATAATGCTTATGGGCGATGCCGGTTCACGTGCAATCGGTGTTTTCATGGCAATCGCCGTCATGAAAACAGGCGCACCTTTGCTTTTTCTGCCGATATGCGCCATGTTTATAATTGATGGTGGTCTTGGTCTCGTAAAAGTTTTCCTTTTGAGATTCTTCAAAATCAGGATTTTCCCGAACACCAGAATGCCTCTTCATGACCACTTCCGTAAAGAGAAGGGCTGGTCGGATACACAGACGGTTCTGCGCTTTGCAACTATTCAGGCAGTTATCTGTCTGGTATGGCTATTCATATGATGGTACATGTTTACTATTTTTAGTCAGATAAATTTTTCCCCATGTTTGAAACCCGTTTTCAAATATGGGGATATTTTTTACCGGACTATGAAGGCCGAACAAAACCCAAAAACGTTAAGCCGTGAAACGGTGACTCAGAGTGAAGCAGGTCATGACTTACGAATGTGTTTTATACAGACCGATGCAGGCTCCTTATTTCGCTGCTGTAAGCTTCATATACAAATCATTCGGCAGATATGCCTTAATCCGGACTCCTTCCGGAAGATACTCCTCCTCCAGGAGCTGTCCGCTCTTTCGTATCTGCTGGATAACCCCCCCATTGCTGTAGGCAATCACCTGTTCAAAAAGTTTTTTCTGTTCACGAAGCTTTTCAACTATCAATTCCACGAGACGTTCCACACCGTCTCCTTTTTTTGCGGATATTTCAATTGATTCATCACAGTTCAAATCCTTGACCGGCTCACTGTCCGTCTTCAGGTCAGACTTGTTAAAGGCCGTTATCACGGGTTTGTCAGCAATACCCAGTCTTTTCAGTGTCTCATATACAACATGCATCTGCTTATACGCCTGCGGATTCGAAATATCCACCACATGAAGAACAATATCGGCGTATTTTGCTTCCTCAAGCGTCGAATGAAATGCATCAACCAGATGATGCGGAAGCTTTCTGATAAAGCCTACCGTATCCGTAAACAGGATTTCCTGCCCATTGTCCAGCTTCATGGCTCTGGTAGTAGGGTCAAGCGTTGCAAACAGCATATCCGCTTCAAGTATCCCCGCTCCTGTCAGCCTGTTCAAAAGTGTTGATTTCCCGGCATTCGTATACCCTGTAATAGCCACAACCGGAGTGCCGCTCTTTAATCGTTTGGCACGCGCCGTACTTCTGTTTTTCTCCATTTCGCGAAGCTCAGCACTGAGCTGTGCCACCCTGTCTTTTATGAGACGTCTGTCCATCTCGAGCTTTTTTTCTCCGGGACCTCTCATACCGATACCATACGATACACGAGACATAAAGCTGTGCATTCCGATAAGCCTTGCAGACCTGTATTTCAGCTGTGCAAGCTCAACCTGCAGCTTTCCTTCGGCGGTAAATGCATGCTTTGCAAATATATCAAGTATCAGCATGGTTCTGTCCATAACCTTTGTGTTCAGTGCATCTTCAAGATTTTTCATCTGTATCGGGCTCAGTTCATCGTCACAGATAATTCCCGTGGCTCCAAGTGATTCGATCAGTTCCCCTGTTTCTTCTATTTTGCCTTTTCCGATATACGTTCCCGCCTGAATATTTTCTCTCTTCTGAATAACACGTCCGACAGTAACGGCTCCGGCCGTATCTGCGAGCTCTTCAAGCTCATCGAGAGATTCTTCCGTATCGTCCCCGTCTGACAGTGAAACTGCAACAAGTATTACTTTTTCCTGTTCTTCGCCAATTTCTATCAATTCAGCCATACGCCCTCCGTTTCTGCCACACTGCGTGCTTTCCAAATGATGACGTGAGTACCCAAAGACCATTTTGCCGCTCACTGATGATAATATTCTCAAACTCGGAAGTAAGCTTCGGTCTTGCGTCTATTATCGCCCGTCTGTGAATAGTAACAACAGTAACATGATACCACTTTTAAAAAATTACTTCAACCCATCCCCGTTTACTATTTAACTTGCATTTTCGATATAATTTTGATAGACTACGTTTTGTAAGAAACGGCAGAAGTAGTTATTGTTTTTTTACCTTATAGGAAATTACGTCCTATAAAGTAAAAAACGCTCCGCGAGGATGCGCACGCTTTTGCTTTCGGTTTTTGTCGCTAACGCGACGCAAAAGTGGCGCAGCATGTCGCAAGCGACATGCTTTCTTGCCTGATTGTCCGTTATGCCGTTTCACGGAGGAAAATAATGAAATCATATAAAAGAACCGCACTTATACTGACACTCGGCATTATGCTGATAGGTCTGATTACCTTCAGACTTGTTCCTTCAGACAGTACCGAGCCGTCCGATGCACAGCCCTCAACCGGCACGGTACAGGCTTCAACCGTCACCGTTACACCAACACCGGACGCTACCCCGTCTCCTTTGCCGGATACAATGGCTACGGTATCAACTCCCAACCCGACCCAGCCTCCTGTTGTCGAGACAAATGAACTGCTTCACGAAGCTTACCCTGAAATTCATACTCTTGTCGAAAAATACCTGAATGCCAAGCTTGAATGCCGGCTCGAAGCCTTTGAAGGAATCGTTACCGATACACAGTACATCAACCTGGCCGACGTGGCGCAGACCACCCAGTCAATAAAAAGCTTCGGTGATATAGACTGCTATACCAAAAAAGGTGTCGGCGAAATAGACCTTGTCGTATATTTTACTTATACAATGAGCATTGTTCAGATTGATACACCTGTGCCTTCCATTGACTCACTTTGCATCAAGTTTGACGAGAACGGTGCGCCGAAGGTATTCGGAGGTGAAATCGCTTCCGAAACACTTGCCGCACTTGATGAAATGAACACCGACGCCGATGTTCTGCAGCTTATAGCCGACACATCGGACCGTATTCATGTATTGCTGGAAACCGACGAAGATCTGCGTGAATTCTGGGACAACCTGCTTAACAAGGTTGGAGAGGGCGAAGACTTCTGATGTATTATAATGATGCAAATGTAAAAAGTATATGTGCGATTGTTACTATTCACAGTCGGGTAATAATAAACGCAAGCTGAGAGCTTGCCCTCGGGCTTGCGGGTATTATTATCCGACTATGGAGGCTGTTCAAAACACATGAATAAGCTTTCAGCTGCGAAGCAGCGACTGACTGCGCAGCAGGCAGGGCTTATGAATGTATTTTGGACAGACTGTGAATAGTAACGATGAATATTTATAATCTGTAAGTCAGAAAATGAGTTTACACAATATCTGTGTCAGTTCTTTTGAACTTAATTTTTTAAACTCATCTAAGGTTATATATCCGTATATTGAATTATAATTTTCCCTGAAAACATGTAACTTATTCAAAACTGTAATTAATTCAGAGGAAGATGTTTCATGACCTGTTGTTGTACTTTTGCTTTTTGCAGTAGTCTTTGCGGAAGGCAGACTGTCAAAAATGCGAACGGGTATGAATAAGTCATGACGCTCAGAATAGCAATTCTGCGGTGTTGCGTTTTCTTTAAGCGAAGAATCAATAAAGCTGCCAATTGATTTCGGAATTACTGTACCTTCACCGGGGAGATAGTAGTAGTCACGATAGTTTTCAAAATACAGTTTCATCGAGACTTCCCTGACAGAGAGAGTATATATCATTCCTTCTTCCAAACAAGATACAGATATTACTTCTGAATCAAATGAAGAGCTAAATGTATCAGAAGCGTTTTTTAGGAGCTTTGTTATAAACAAATTTGATGATGTATCTGAAGTTATCTGCTTGTTCAGAATAAGCTTTACCGATACGGTATTTCCGGAATGAATGATTTCCGGTGCATCAGTGAATATAGCTTCAGGCCTGTTGACCGTTAAAAGTCCGCTGACTGTCAGCATGCCACAGACATCCTCATAATTATGAAGCAGAAGAGTATCTAAAAGAAATTTCGAATCACGCCCCGACAGATATGGCAAACCTGAAGCCGAGTTAATGTTAAGATCGGTTATTCTGTTTGTTCTACCGGTTTCATTTGAATTAATGTAAACTGAATTTATATTAAAATCGTTTGAGTTAATGTAAACTGAATTTATATTAAAATCGTTTAAATTTTGAATTTCTGAAGTAGTTTTATTCAGGCCCTTTCTTAGCTTGTGAATTTTGTTTACAGCCAGAAACTCAAGATAGAAATCTATAAGCTGCCCACCATCGTAGATGTCATCTCTGTCAAGACCACAGTAACGTTCCAGACTCTTCTGACTCATCGAAGATACTCCCAGACGGCTTTTAAAAGGTTTCAGTGTTCTGTATATGTCAAAGCTTGCGAATTTTTTCAGCGTAATGCCTTTACTTTCAAGAAAAGGAATGTCGAATGACATGCCGTTGAAATGTACAAGATATTTTTTTGAATCGATGTTGGTTAAAAACATTTCACAAAGATTTGTTTCTTCACTGTTATCTTCTGCAAACAACTGGGTAAGGATGAGCCTGCCATCTTCAATGTTCATATAGCCAATCAGGTAAACTGAACTTGAAATGCTCTCAAGACCGGTAGTCTCAATATCAAAAAATACCATATCCTCCGGTCGATATTCGGAACTGATAAGTCCGCAGGCAAAGCGATATTCGTTTATTCTGTTGATTATATTTTTCCTGATAATCATCTGCGGGTTCCTCCGGTAAGTATATGTTGCTTCAAAAATTACTACACAGTTAAGTTTTTTATTGTACTATTCACCACTGATTTTGTGGCGCTCTTTATGAATGCTTTTGACTAAACGTTATATAGTATCATAATATTTATGAGCAAATGTTTTGCAGTATGAAAATATTTAGCATTTTAATACATGTTTCATTCTGTATTAATTATGTTACATTAGTTAGCGCATCATCCGCTATCAGTCTACCACAGAAGCTTGGAAGAGTAAATACTGAGCAATTTTTCTTTTGCTTGATTTATTACTTGAAAAGATGTAAAATTATATGGATTGTAAGAATCAGTTAACAGATTCACGATATAATTATCCGTTACTATTCATAGTAATGATTCAGCAATCTTTAGTAACACATGTTTTGGTATTGATTTTTGGAGTATTTATGAGCGTAAAGAACAAGAAAAAGAAAAATTACGGTTTATTTAAGAGCTCAAATAAACGGGGATTTTGGAAAACGTATATCAGTGGTGCAATACGTGCGTTTGTTGTGCTTGTAATGCTTCTGGCTCAGTTTTCGCTTATTATATTTCTGTCGATAAAGGCTGCTTCATACGGTCTGATTATTTATTATATTTTTGCCATTATAAGTGTTTTGATTATCATAGGTCTCGTAAACCGGAATTCTATTCCGAGTTTTAAAATAGGATGGCTTATGGTTATCGCAATTTTACCGTTTGCAGGTTTGTTTATGTATATTCTGTGGGGAACCGACAGAAGTACCAAACGGATTAGGACGAAAAATTACAAACACATTGAATATGGCCATAAATTTGCGCAGGAAAATGAAGCCGCGTTAGAAAAGCTTGAAAGTCAGAGCTTTGGCAAGGGTAAACTTGCCAGATACATGCAGAAAAACCATTTCCCGATTTTTGAAGGAAATAATCTGCGATATTTTCCGTTCGGTGAGGATGTTTTCGAAGCAATTCTGGATGATATCGAACAGGCGGAAAAGTTTATTTTTCTTGACTTTTTTATTGTTGCCGATGGTATTCTTTGGCAGTCGTTAAAGAAAGTTCTTTTGGAAAAAGCTGCGCAGGGAGTTGAAATTAAGTTTTTATATGATGATTACGGTTCAATGTTTCGAACCGGTAAAAGTTTATGGAAGGAATTACAGAACGCGGGTATTGAGACGGCTGAATTTAACCCGATTACCAAGTACCTCGACAGGCTTTATCTGAATTTCAGAAATCATCAGAAGATAGTTATCATTGATGGAAAAGTTGGCTATACGGGCGGCTTTAATGTTGCTGATGAATATGTAAACCAGCTTGAAAGATTCGGAAGATGGAAGGACAATGCAGTACGTATAGAGGGTAACGGTGTGTATGGATTTACTCTCGTTTTCCTTTCAATGTGGGGTCTGACAACCAAAAGAGATATTATCGATTTTGAACGATATAAGTATAATTTTACACAGGAAGAGCAACAGGAGTTTGGACAGAATTTTGTTCAGATCATTTCTGACGGACCTGAGAACAATCCGGCCAATCCTGTATCGGAAATCATCAGGCAGATGGTATATAATTCGAGAAAATTCCTTTATATTACGACTCCCTACCTGATTCCCGAGGAGGATATGTCATCCGCACTTATTGCAGCGGCTCAGAGTGGTACGGATGTTAGAATTATTGTGCCGGGCATTCCGGATAAGCGCATGGTTAATCTGATTACAAAGTATAATTACGGTAAACTTCTGAAGGGTGGCGTAAAGATTTACGAATACACCCCCGGATTTATTCATGCAAAAACTTATATCACGGAAGACTACGGAATTATCGGCACCATCAATCTTGATTACAGAAGTCTTTATCTGCATTATGAAAACGGTGCATTTGTGTGGGACCATGATTTTATTGAGGACGCTAAAGCTGATTTATTGGAAACGATTGATGTATCACATGAGGTAACGCTTGATGAATGGTTGCACAGACCTGTGATACAAAGAGTTATTCAGCCGATTTTCAATTTGTTTTCGAGTCTTTTGTAAGAATTAATTTATGTCAGGCGGAAAGCCTGAACTAATATTTTGAAAGGATTTCCGGAAATTTATGATATCATATATCAGAGGTAAATTACTCGATTGGAGCGAAGACGGCTCAGTTATTATAGACGTAAACGGAGTGGGATTTGAGATAAGTGTGCCGACCAGAACACTTGGAATGATTACCGCTACGAATGGAGATGTTGAGCTATTTACATATCTTCAGGTAAAGGAAGACGCTTTTTCTCTTTATGGATTTTCAACAAAGGAAGAAATGTCTGTTTTCAGGAAAATTGTTTCGGTAAGCGGTGTAGGTCCCAAGGGAGCTCTCAGTATTCTGTCAAGTATGACGCGGGAACAGTTTATCCTTGCGATTGTCGGTGAAGATGAAGCATCAATTGCAAAATCTCCCGGAATCGGTAAAAAGACAGCGGCCAAGATTGTTCTTGAACTGAAGGACAAGTTTACGCTCGAGGATTCCTTTGCTGCCGGAACAGACAGTACTGAAATTCTCAAAGCTACAGTTTCAAAGAATACAAATAATGAGGCAAAAAACGATGCCGTAGCAGCCCTCTGTTCGCTCGGTTATTCATCGTCTGAAGCTTTGAAAGCTGTCAGAGAGGTTAATATTACCGATGATATGTCTGTCGATGATATATTGCGACTCAGCCTGAAGAACCTGTAAATATTTTAGTATGTTATAGGTTGTTAAATATATACAAAGTTTGATTTACGGAAGGATTTTAGCATGCCGAAAAGGACTATAACAACAGAGTTTACTGTTGAAGACAGTGCAGTTGAGGGTTCACTCAGACCGCAGATGCTGGCGGATTATATAGGACAGAAAAAAGCCAAGGACAATCTTAAGGTTTACATAGATGCTGCAAAGCAGAGAGGTGAAGCGCTTGATCATGTGCTTTTGTTCGGACCTCCCGGCCTGGGTAAAACTACTCTTGCCGGAATTATTGCAAACGAGATGGGCGTGAATATAAAAACAACAGCCGGACCAGCCATAGAAAAACCCGGTGACATGGCAGCTATTCTGAATAATCTTCAGGAGGGTGATGTTCTCTTTATCGATGAAATACACAGACTCAACAGACAGGTAGAGGAGCTTCTTTATCCGGCAATGGAGGATTATCACATTGACATAGTAATTGGACGTGGCGCGGCCGCCAAGTCGATTCAGCTGCAGCTTCCGAAATTTACGCTGGTTGGCGCGACCACAAGAGCAGGAATGCTTACCGCACCGCTCAGAGACAGATTTGGAGTAGTGAGCAGGCTTGAGTTTTATACCGTAGAGGAATTAAAAACCATTATTATCAGATCTGCGGGAGTACTTGGTGTCGAGATTGACGAAGAAGGTGCAGTTGAGCTTGCCAGACGTTCAAGAGGTACTCCCAGACTTGCAAACAGGTTTTTGAAGAGAATGAGAGATTTTGCTCAGATAAAATATGACGGTAAAATTACTCTTGAAGTTGCAAATTATGCATTGAATCTGATGGAGGTTGACAAGCTTGGTCTTGACAATATTGACAGGGCTATTCTTCACACTATGATAGATAAGTTTGGTGGCGGTCCGGTCGGCATTGAGGCCGTAGCAACAACTATCGGTGAGGATTCCGGAACGGTTGAGGAGGTTTATGAGCCTTATCTGGTTCAGACAGGCCTGATTGCAAGAACTCCGAGGGGAAGAATTGTAACCAGGGAAGGCTATGAGCATTTTGGCCTGAAGTATGAAGAATGATTATAGAGGGAAATCATTGTGTATGATGAAGAAATAGAATTTAGTCATTATGTATGATGAAGAATGATTATAGAGGGAAATCATTATGTATGAGATAGTTTACAGAAAAGAACTTAATCCAACCGTTACCATGATAAAGGTTATGGCACCTGCGGTTGCAGCGAAAGCAGAACCGGGGCAGTTTATTATTCTCAGAACCGACAGCGAGGGCGAACGCATTCCGCTTACGATTGCTGATTATGACAGGGAGATTGGAACAGTTACTGTTATTTTTCAGATTGTCGGTGCGACGACATTAAAACTGAACAAAATGTCCGAAGGTGACTGCCTGGCTGATTTTGTCGGACCGCTCGGCAATATGACGAAAACCGAAGGACTAAAAAAAGTAGTCGTTGTTGGCGGTGGTGTCGGCTGTGCAATTGCGCTCCCGATAGCCAAAAAATTGCATTTACAGGGTTGCGAGGTTCACAGTATAGTAGGCTTCAGAAATAAAGATCTGGTTATTCTTGAGGATGAGTTCAGGGCACACAGCGATGTCTTCAAGCTTATGTCAGATGATGGAACAGCCGGTGAAAAAGGTCTTGTAACAGATGCATTAAAGGAGCTTATCGAAGCCGGAAACGAGTATGATGAAGTAATTACAATCGGTCCGCTGATTATGATGAAATTTGTAACTCTTCTTACAAAAAAATATAATATTAAAACAATAGTGAGTATGAATCCTATTATGATTGACGGAACAGGCATGTGCGGCGGTTGCAGGCTTACCGTTGGCGGTGAGATGAAATTTGCCTGTGTTGACGGTCCTGAGTTTGACGGTCATCTTGTTGATTTTGACGAGGCTTTGAACAGAGGCTCAATGTACAGAGATTTTGAACGAAAAGCTTATGACGAAGCGTGCAACCTGTTTAAATAGTTACTATTTACAGTCTAATAAT
The DNA here is from genome assembly GCA_045617345.1 of Lachnospiraceae bacterium. Lineage (GTDB taxonomy): Bacteria > Bacillota > Clostridia > Lachnospirales > Lachnospiraceae > RUG11977. The sequence continues at coordinate 10,532 of JAZLIK010000081.1, forward strand.
AAACAATTCATTTATTATTTTTTGTGGAGGAAACAATGGCAAATATGTCTTTGAACAGGAATCCGATGCCTTCCCAGGCACCGGATATCAGAAATAAAAATTTTGATGAGGTTGCACTTGGTTATACTGAGGAGATAGCGCTGGATGAGGCAACTCGTTGCCTGAACTGCAAAAATATGCCATGCGTTTCGGGTTGCCCTGTAAATGTCAGAATACCTGAATTTATTGAAAAAATATGTCAAAAAGACTACGAAGGTGCATACGGTGTGATTTCACTGTCAAGCTCACTTCCTGCAATATGCGGAAGAGTATGTCCTCAGGAGAATCAGTGTGAATCAAAATGTACAAGAGGCTTAAAGGGCGAGCCGGTTGCCATCGGCAGGCTTGAAAGATTTGTAGCTGACAGACATATGCAATTACTCGAAAACAATTCGGATGGTAGTGACTCATTCGATGTAAACGTTACTGAATTTGATAAAAAAGAGAATACTTCAGATGCCAATGCATCAGTTGCAAACGCATCAGTTTCCAAAGCTTCAGTTGACAATGCATCAGTTAATAATAATGACAGTATTTGTAAAGCTGCAAACTTAAATGTTTCAGCTTCTATAAGCAATGAAACCGCTCCACAGAAGGTTGCAATCGTTGGCTCGGGTCCTTCAGGCCTTGCTTGTGCCGGAGATTTGGCAAAAGCAGGGTATTCAGTTACGGTATTTGAAGCATTGCATACGCCGGGAGGAGTTCTTGTATATGGAATTCCTGAATTTAGACTTCCCAAGTCGATTGTAGCAAAAGAAATTGAAGGCTTAAAAAAACTTGGTGTAAAATTTGAAACAAATATGGTTGTCGGTAAAGTTATTTCGGTTGACGAACTTTTTGAACTTGGCTATAAAGCTGTATTTATTGGTACCGGAGCAGGTCTTCCCAGATTTATGAATATACCCGGTGAAAACTGTAAGGGAGTTTATTCTGCTAATGAATTCCTGACCAGAATTAATCTGATGAAGGCTTACAGAGATGTTAATGATACTCCGGTTATGCGTGCAAAGAGGGTTGCAGTTGTCGGGGGCGGAAATGTTGCAATGGATGCTGCCAGATGTGCGCTTCGAATGGGTGCCGAAGAAGTCTATATTATTTACAGACGTTCTCTCGAGGAGCTGCCTGCACGTCGTGAAGAGGTTGAGCATGCGAAGGAAGAAGGCATTATTTTTAAGCTTCTGAATAATCCTGTTAGGATTCTGTCAGATGATAAAATGAATGTTACAGGAATTGAGTGTGTTCAGATGGAGCTTGGAGAGCCGGATGCTTCGGGCCGCAGGAGTCCTGTTGAGAAGGAAAATTCGAACTTTGTTATAGATGTAGATGCCGTTATTATGGCAATCGGTACTTCACCGAATCCGCTGATCAGAAAAACTACGGAAGGTATCGAGTTTAATATAAAGGGCGGAATTGTTGTAAACGAGGACGGACTTACAACGAGAGATAATGTTTTTGCCGGAGGTGACGCCGTTACCGGTGCGGCAACGGTAATTCTTGCAATGGGTGCAGGCAAAAAAGCTGCTGCAGCCATAGACAAAGCGTTGCGGGAGGTTTGATATGGATAAAAAACTTGAAAGTATCAGAACTCAGCTTGATGAGATTGACAGTGAACTCTGTGAACTGCTTAACCGAAGATTCAATTACATGAAGGACGTGGCTGCAGCGAAAATTAACGACAATCTTCCGATAACCAATAAGTTTCGTGAGGAACAGATTATTGAAAAAATCCAGAAAAATGAGGCATTAAGCTACAGCGATAGTATCGGAAACATTTATCGTGCAATAATGGAGGAATCGAAAAGGATTCAGGGCTCTATTATTTACGGCAAAAAGAATATCTGGCTTATAGGTATGCCGGGGTCGGGTAAATCAACTGTCGGAAGAGCTGTTGCAGAATATATGTGCAAGTCATTTTATGATTCGGATGAGGTATTTACCCAGCTTATCGGCATGACACCCGAAAACTGTATTGCTACCATGGGCGAACCGTTTTTCAGAGATGCGGAAACCAAGGTTCTCGGTGTTCTGGCGAAAAAGACTAACGCTGTAATTGCGTGCGGCGGTGGCGTGGTTGTACGTGAAAATAACAGAGATATCATAAAAGATGATTCGTATGTAATTTATATTAAGCGTGATATTGAACGCCTTGCGTTAAACGGAAGACCTCTTTCGGTTCAGTTTGGCCTTGATGATTTATATATTAAGAGGCACAAAGCATACGAAACCTGGAGTGATTTTTCGGTAAATAACGACATTCTCGATAACTGTATTAAGTCTATCTGTCGTGAAATCAAAAACAGAATGACGGTGTTACCGGACTGAAATTTATTGAAATTTGAAACGGAGTATTTATGAAAATTGTTGTTTTAGGCTGTGGTAAAGTAGGTACGGCGATAGTAGGGCAGCTCGTGGCCGACGGACACACAGTTACTGTGATTGATAAAAGTAAGGACAGGCTTGATTCGGTATTATCCGGTCTTGATATTATGTACTGTACAGGTGACGGTTGCAGTATCAATACGCTGATGAATGCAGGAATTGCCGATTCGGACCTGTTTATTGCCTCTATGGGTGACGATGAAATGAATCTGCTTAGCTGCGTTATTGCCAAAAAAGCCGGCTCATGTAAAACTGTTGCGCGTGTCAGAAATCCTGTTTACAGCGGAGAAATTGATTTTCTGAAGCGTGCTCTTGATATCGACAGTATTATTAACCCCGAGATGTCTACGTCAGACGAATGTGCGCGTATTTTCAATTTTCCTTTTGCTAACCAGATTGATTTGTTCAGCAGCAGCCGTTGTGAGCTTGTACATTTCAAAATTAATCCCGGATGTGCTCTTGCAGGGCTAAAGCTTTTTGACATCAGAACAAAGCATAAGTGCAATGTTCTTGTCTGCATGGTTACAAGAAATGATGATGTATTTATTCCCAGAGGAAATTTTGAACTTCAGGAGAATGATATTGTCGGAATCATGTCTGTTCCCCGTGAAATAAATACTTTCTTTACAAAGTTTGGTGTTGAAACCAGAAAAGCATCAAATGTAATTATCGTTGGCGGCGGAAAGACTGGTTATTATCTTACAAAGAATCTGATTGAATCAGGTATCAGAGTCAAGGTCATAGAATCTGACGGTGAACGTTGCGATAAGCTTGCTGATGATTTTCCCGAAGCAGATATTATTCATGGTGACGGAACTGACAAAGAGCTTCTCATCGAGGAGGGACTCGAGCATGCTGCAGGGCTTGCGGCACTTACAAGTATCGACGAAGAAAATATAATGCTTTCAATGTTTGCAAAGTCTAAAGCTCCCGACTGCAAGACGGTCACAAAGGTAAACAGAACTAATTTTGATGAAGTTATCAGTAAACTGAATCTGGATGCTCTTGTTTACCCGAACAGACTTGTATCCGACAAGGTTCTCAGATATGCGCGTTCACTTCAGTACACAATGGGAAGTGATGTGTCTGCATACAGAAAGCTTGGCGGAGGAAAAGCAGAGGCTCTCGGATTTACGGTAAAGAACACTTCGCATCTGACAGGCATTCCTATTATGAAACTGAAGCTTAAGAAAAATGTGCTTATCTGCAATATTAACAGGCGCGGAAAGAACATTATCCCCAGCGGTTCCGATACTATCGAGGTGGGTGATAATGTAATAATTGTTCATACTAACGAAGAAATACATAATTTTGATGATATTTTGGAATAAATGTTTATGGTGGACTGATCAATGAATTATGGTGTTGTAATTTATGTACTGGGATGGATTCTGAAAGCAGAAGCAGGTTTCATGCTTTTTCCGTTTGCAGTAGGAATAATATACGGCGAGGACAGTAAGTGGAGCTACCTTATCACTGCAGCCCTTTGCCTTGTGGTCGGATTTCTTTTATCCTTCAGAAAGCCGAAAAGCGGCGGCCTGTTCTTGAAAGAAGGCTTTTTTGTCGTTGCACTCGGTTGGATTCTGATGAGTGTATTCGGTGCCATTCCTTTTGTACTGGCGGGAGATATTCCCCACTATATGGATGCGCTGTTTGAAATAGTTTCAGGTTTTTCAACTACGGGAGCTACCATAATTGCCGACGTGGGAGTGGTGTCACGAGCCGGAATATTCTGGCGTTCGTTTTCTCATCTTCTGGGTGGAATGGGTGTTTTTGTTTTCCTGTCGGCACTTCTTCCCATGCTGGGCGGAAACTCGATGAATCTGATGAAAGCGGAGAGTACCGGACCTTCTGTAGATAAACTTGTTCCGAGACTGAAGGATACGGCAAAAATATTATATACAATTTACCTTTGCATGGGTGTTGTTGAATGTGTGATTCTTCTGTTCTGCGGGCTTGACCTGTTTGACAGTCTGTGTCTTACATTTGGAACGGTCGGAACCGGTGGACTCGGTATACAGAATGACAGTCTGATGTCCGCTACGCCTGATGTTCAGTGGGTTATAGCTATTTTTATGATACTGAGCGGAATTAACTACAACATGTATTTCCTGATTCTTAGAAAAAAGCTGAAACAGGCTTTATCAATGGAAGAAGTAAGACTGTATCTGTTTGTGATTCTGATTTCGGTAGTATCGATTACAATTAACATTAATTCGATGTATGCGTCTCTTGGTGAATCGGTTCGTCATTCTACATTTCAGGTCGCAACAATGATTACATCGACAGGATATTCTACTACTGATTTCGATTTGTGGCCGTCATTTTCAAAGATGGTACTGATTCTGCTGATGTTTATGGGTGCCTGTGCCGGAAGTACTGGCGGCGGCATTAAAATGTGTCGTATACTTATTCTCATGAAGAGCATCAGAAAACAGATACAGATTATTATTCATCCAAGAGTTGTTTCAAAAATCAGAATGGATGGCAATGTAGTAGAGCATGATGTAGTCAGATCAACCAATGCTTATTTCTGTGTGTTCTTTGTAATAATGGCAGTCTCAACACTTTTGATTTCAATCGAAGGATACGATTTTACAACGAATTTCACTTCCGTACTTGCCACACTGAATAATATGGGACCCGGTCTGAATGCGGTCGGTCCTACGTGTAATTTTGCCTTCTTCAGTGATTTTAGTAAGCTTGTCTTTATTTTTGACATGTTAGCAGGTCGTCTTGAGCTTTTCCCGATGCTTCTGCTGATTACTCCCAGAAGCTGGAGAAAGAACCTGTAATTGCATGATTGCTAATCACGGTCGGGTGATAATCACGATAGGGTGATAATCACGATAGGGCGATAATCACGATAGGGCGATAATTATGTTAGATTGACGTTTAATTCAGTGTTAATGTTCAATACATAAAACATATTAATTACATCAAGCATGTCAGCATAGAAATTATCATAATGTTATATTATGTAGCCCTGCAGGACAAAGCATATGAAGTCAGTCAAACGCAGCGAAGCGTGACTGTCTCCGGTCAAATACAACGGTTTATTTTTCTGTTAGTATTTTTAAGACTTCACGATTAATTCTACTGAAATGATTTAGTATCAATAAATGGCGTATGAAAAATGAATTTACATTCTTTCATACGCCATTATTCTTGCTTTATTGCCTGTAGAATTTCTGCAATATTTTTGTCTGTAGTAATTAAAAATTGCAATGATAATTTCTGCAATATTTCAGTCTGTAGTAATTAAAAATTACACTGAGAATTTCTGATTTATTTCTGACCGTAGTATGCGTTTGCGCCGTGCTTTCTGTAATAGTGCTTGTCAAGAAGTGACTGAGGAATCTTTACCGGAGGCTTGTCTAAATTATAGATTGTGATATCGTGCCATGCCATGAAAGCAACCTCCTCGAGAACAACAGCGTTCTCAACTGCCTTTTCAGGAGTTTTGCCCCATGTGAAAGGACCGTGAGATTTGAGAAGCACTGCGGGAATATCCATCGGCTTGATGCCTCTTGACTTGAAGGTCTCGATTATAATTTTGCCTGTATTTGCTTCATAAGCCTCTGCGATTTCTTCCTCTGACAGAACTCTTGCGCAGGGAACGTCACCGTAAAAATAGTCGGCATGAGTAGTACCGAGAGCGGGAACGTCAAGACCTGCCTGTGCCATGACCGTAGCCCAGCGTGAGTGTGTATGAACCACACCGCCGATTTCAGGATACTCAGCATAAAGCTTAAGATGTGTAGGAAGGTCGGATGAAGGACGAAGACTGCCTTCAATAATTTTTCCGTTCAAATCCGTAACCACCATATCATCGGGTGTCATGGTGTTGTAGTCAACACCTGAAGGCTTGATAACAACAAGCTTTGTTTCAGAATCAATTGCTGATACGTTGCCCCAGGTCAGAGTGACAAGATTGTACTTCGGAAGAAGCTTGTTTGCATCGCAAACTCTTTTTTTAAGTTCTTCTAACATGATTAATCTCCTTATGATGTATTATTTGGTAAAAGGATGCAATTTATTGCCTAAAATTTTAACAAAAATGATATTATTAATATATTGCGTTACTGTTCAATGCAGGGTCAAAAACATTAATAAAGCTCACCACAAAATCAGTGATTAATTCGTTTACTGACGGAAACTGCTTTATTTCGTGCGTTTTATAAAGCCTCCATCACATATCCGATATGATTAATATTTTATATGCAAGCTAGTAGCAATTGTCATTTGACGATGTGGTAAACAGTAACTATTTTGCACTCTTTTACGAATTTTAACACTATTTTAGTCTTGCCTTTTTTAGTGTTAAGTGTTATAAATTTATTATAGCATTTAGCTATTTTTTTTCAATATGTTTGTTAATCGTTTAACGAAGAATTTTAGGAGGTGTTTTTTGTTATGAAGATGTATGTAAACACGAATGTGAAATGCGGAAAGATAAATAAAGAAATATATGGTCATTTCTCTGAGCATCTCGGAAGATGCATTTATGATGGAATATATGTCGGAGAAAACTCTGACATACCGAATGTTAACGGTATGAGAACGGATGTTGTTGAAGCTTTGAAGGAAATGAAACTTCCGGTACTTCGTTGGCCGGGCGGATGCTTCGCTGATGAGTATCACTGGGAAGACGGTATCGGTCCCAAGGAGAACAGAAAAAAGCTGATAAATACAAACTGGGGTGGCGTACTTGAGGACAACAGCTTTGGTACCGATGAGTTTATGGAGTTCTGCAGACAGGTTGGCTGTGAGACTTATATTAACGGAAATCTTGGTTCGGGCACAGTGCGTGAAATGTCTGTATGGGTTGAATATATGACATTCGACGGAGTATCTCCTCAGGCTGACAAGCGTAAGGCTAACGGTCACGAAGAAGCATATACCGTTGATTACTTTGCTGTTGGAAATGAGAACTGGGGCTGCGGCGGTAACATGACTCCTGAGTATTACTGCAATCTTTACAGACAGTACCAGACTTTTATTCACCAGTACAACCCCAAGAAGAAGATTTTTAAGATTGCCTGCGGACCGAATGCTGACGATTACAACTGGACCGATGTTCTTATGAAGAACGCCAAGAATTATCTCGACGGAATTTCACTGCATTATTATACAATTACCCATAACTGGGCAGATAAGGGTGCCGCACTTGATTTCAACGATGAGGAGTGGTATAGAACTATGTCTGCATCGTCAAATATGGAGAACCTTCTTCGCAGACACATTGCAATCATGGATCAGCATGATCCTGAGGGCAAAGTCGGACTGATGGTTGATGAATGGGGTACATGGTTTAACGTTGAAAAAGGTACAAATCCCGGATTCCTTTATCAGCAGAATTCAATCAGAGATGCGATTGTTGCAGCCATGAATCTGAATATTTTTAACAAGAACTGTCGTCGTGTAAAGATGGCAAATATTGCTCAGCTTGTGAACGTTCTTCAGTCCGTAATTCTGACTGAAGGCGAAAAGATGGTTAAAACACCCACATATTATGTATTTAAGATGTTTGCAGACCACCAGGAAGGCGAACTTGTACAGAGCAGCATTGAAGCCGGAACAGCCGGAATTGACGAGAATTTCAAGGTTAAGGATGTTTTTGAGTCTGCTTCTGTTAAGGATGATATTCTTACAATTACTTTTGCCAACACAACACTTGACAAAGATATCGATATTGATATTACAACCGGATTCAAAGCATCTGCCGTTTCAGGTGAAATTATTACCGGTGTTAAGGATGCACATAATACATTCGAAGCACCCGACACAGTTAAGTGTGAGAACTTCGATAAGGCTACTGTTACAGACGACGGACTTAAAGTCTCACTTCCTGCAAGAAGTGTTGTAAAGCTTTCTGTAAAGATGTGAGTTTGAACTTTACTATTCGCTGATGAATAAGTTCACAGCTATAAATTATCACGGTTGGAAATGTTCACAACAGAACATGTTCATAGCAGGAAATGTTTAAAACAGTTAATGTTTAAAGCAGGAAATGTTTATAGCAGGAAATTTATGCAAATTTCTTTTTGATTTCATAAAAATACGATTATATATCAGAAGTCCCGAACAAGTATAGCTTGAACGGGGCTTCTGTTTATCTTGTTATTAGTTACTATTATCCTTTTGCAACTTTGTCATTCCAACAGTGTTTGCAACATTGTCATTAAATAGTGTTTGCAACACTGTCAAAAAAATGTCTTCCAAAAAAACGATGGGGTCTGATAAAACTCATGAAAATTACCGTTTCCGTCAGCAAACAAATGAGCCGATGATTATTTGGCACACTTTAATGAATTCATCAGGCAGGACGATACATATTAATCATGAATAAAGATAATTCTATAAAGCTAACTCTATAAAAATAGCTCTATAAAAATAGCTCTATAAAAATAGCTCTATAAAAATAGCTCTATAAAGATAGTTCTATAAAGCTAACTCTATAAAGCTAACTTTATAAAGATTACTCTATATAATTAATTGCAAATAATTACAAAATAAGATAAACTAATCTCGATGATAGATGATATCTATTTTTAAGGAGATTTCATTATGAGTAAGAATATACAATCCAATTGTGATGACTGTATATATTTTGAATATGATTATGATTTTGAAGATTATATATGTACTCAAAGCTGTCTCGATGAAGATGACTGTGCCAGAATGGCAGAAGATTCACACTATACCTGTCCGTACTATAGACAGGGTAATGAGTACACAATTGTGAAAAAACAGATATAAATGCTTTCGGTTTACAATGACCTGCATTAATTATACGGTTAGATGTAAGCCGTCATTTACAAGTGTCAAAGCTGCGGAATTGCTTTCTAAAGGTTTGTTACAGCTGATTAATAAAAGCATTGAGGTTGATATCATGAAAAATTATTCAGGTAAAAAGAATTTAAACAAAACATTTGTTAAAAATAAGTCTATTAACAATAAATCTGCACAGAATAAAGTACCAAATATTGAACACAAAATGATTAGTTCTGCAAAAAATAATTCAGTTAATAAAAAAACAAATTATATTAGGTCAGTTGATAAAAAATCAAATATCTGCAAATCTGACGAAATTCATAGTTTATCATGTCCTTATTTCAAAAAGTGTGGCGGCTGTCAGTATATAGATATGCCATATGAAGAACAATTACAAAGGAAAATGGATACTATACGTCTACTGCTTTCCGATGTAATCAAATCAACGAATGTTAAACCGGAAAAGATAGTAAAGGCTGATAATCCCGATTTTTACAGAAATAAGGTTCATGCAGTATTTGATCGTGATGTATACGGTAACATAATTCGTGGTATATACAAAGAAGATTCACATAGTGTAGTAAATGTATCAAACTGCAGGCTTGAGGACAAAACAGCTGACAAAATTACAGAAAGAATCAAGGAGCTTCTTCCTTCCTTCAAACTGAAGGTTTATGATGAAGATACCGGATATGGTTTCCTGCGTCATACTCTTGTTAGGACGGCTAACAGAGACGGTAAAAAAGAGGTTATGGTTATTCTGGTAACTTCGGAAGTTAAATTTCCTTCAAAGAATAATTTTATTAAAGTACTGACAAAAGAATTTCCGGAGATAGTTTCAATTATTCAGAATATAAATGATAAACGAACCAGCATGGTCCTTGACGAACGAAACATATGTATTTGGGGTAAATCATTTATTGTTGATGACTCACTTGGGCTTTCGTTCAGAATTTCACCTTCGTCATTTTACCAGATAAATCCGGAGCAGACTTTAAAATTATATACACTTGCTCTCGAAATGGCTGCTTTAAAAGGTAACGAAACTGTACTTGATGCTTACTGCGGAACCGGCACTATAGGAATGTTTATGGCAGTACATTGTCGTCAGGTTATTGGTGTTGAAATGAATTCCGCTGCTGTAAAAGACGCAATTTCAAATTCAAAACAAAATGGCTTAAAGAATACTTTCTTTGTAAATGCTGATGCAACCGATTACATGGTTAAATTAATGCATGCTTCGGCAAATATTAAAATTTCTGGCAATAATGAATTTTTAGCTAATAATGAAATTGAAGATGATATTTCAAAAATTGACATTCCCCAAATTGATGTTCTATGCATGGACCCGCCCAGAAGCGGCTCTACTCCCGAATTTATCAAAGCTGCCGCAGACCTTAAAATTGGACGAATTGTGTATGTATCATGCAATCCCGAAACATTAAACAGAGACTTAAAATTATTTATAAAATTTGGATACAATGTAAAACGCATAGTACCGGTAGATATGTTTCCGCATACAAAACATGTCGAGACTGTATGCTTATTGTCCAAACT
>JAZLIK010000082.1:0-7563 GCA_045617345.1 Lachnospiraceae bacterium
TCATTATCACCCAACTGTGAATAGTAACCCCTCATTTCATTTTCGGGAATTGTTCTCCTGCAGCTCCCTTTCTGCCTGTGAAAGTCTCAAATATTCGGGTGAATGACTATCAGCATTGACAGCCTTTCCGGCCCTGAATACGGCACTTCCCGCTTCCGCGACGGAAGCGGCGTTCGGCATCAGCGAACGTCCCGTGGCAAATGAAAAAACACAGGTCAATTTATCCTCAATCACTTTCCCGTATGCTTTTACGGCATCACCGTTAAATACACAGGGTCTTCCGAGAGCATTCAGTTTATCAATCAGTGCAACAAGTGTCATGGCTGAGTCTTCCATCACACAGTTCATTCTGTATTCACCGTTTTCGTAAACAGACTCATAAATTCCGGCATAAACCTCCTGCCTTCTCGAATCAATAATGGGACAGAGAAGTTTTCCCGTACATTCCTTCAGACTGTATGCCATGCCTTCAAGAGTTGACACCTCGGCAAGCGGTATATCAAGTGCAAGCCCAAGTCCCTTTGCCGTAGCCGAACCGATTCTCAGTCCCGTAAAAGACCCCGGCCCCTTTGAAACAGCAACGACATCAAGATCCTTTGCTTCCATGTCCGCCATCTTTAATACCTGATCAATTATCGGCAGAAGTGTCTGGGAATGTGTCATTCCGTTATTCAGGGTAAATTCCGCCACCAGCACATCATCTCTGATAACGGCCGCCGAAGCCACCTGCCCTGAGCTTTCTATTCCAAGTAAATTCATATCTGTAAACCACCCTTCCGTGAAAGGTAATATACGTCCGGTAACACTGCTGCCCGCATTCGTTTGTTACTGCTCACAGCCTGTCCGAAACGCCTTCATAAGCCCTGCCTGACAAACGCCCGGTAAAGCAACCGAATCATAGTCATTTTCAGCAGCTGCTTAATGTCTGATATCATCAATTTCAATCTTTCTGTAGTCAAAGCCCTTCTTCAATTCCTTTTTCAGTCTGATTCTGACCGCATCCGAGGGTATATATTCCGATATCATGTCCGACCATTCAATAATGGTAACTCCTTTACCGTAAAAATAGTCCTCGTACCCGATTTCTTCCATTTCACACGGGTCTTCGATACGATACACATCAAAATGATAAAGCGGAAGTCTCCCGTCATCATATACCTGAACCACGGTAAATGTAGGACTGCTCACCGGTTCCTTTATCCCGAGTCCCGAAGCAATTCCTTTTGCAATAACTGTTTTGCCTGTTCCGAGATCGCCGTCGAGACAGTAAACAGTACCGGGTTCTGCGCTTTTTCCAAGCTCCGCGCCGAATTTGAAGGTTTCTTCGGCAGAATTACTTTCTCTTATCATAAATCCTCCCACAGAACAATAAGCCTGTTCCTGTGATTAGTTTTTAAAGCTTGCAGTTTACAACGTTCTTTCTGAGCATCTCAACAAAAAGCTGTTCATTCTCCGCAAGACCTGCTTTTGTAGCAATGAAAGCTCTGTTCTTCTCAAGGTAAACATAATAACCCGTTTTTCCGTTTACGATTTTGATTATTCTGCTCCACTTATAAGGTGCATATTCATCTCCACGCTCCATGTCAAAGCCGGCATCGCTGAAGGTATACGTAATGGTTCCTTCAGGCGAACACATCTCCTGGGACTGCTTCTTGGCCTTCTTCTTCAGGCTGATAGGACTGTGGATGGCAAAAAGATAAAACATGGCTGCAAAAAGGATACCACCGATATAGTCCTGAACCATAAATCTGAGTACCGCAATCACAATGGCCGCTACCGACATTACCGCAGCTATAATACCAAGTGCACTGCAATACGTGTGTCTGAACATAAATCTGAAGATGTCTTCTTCCGTAGGCTTTGATTTGAGTACTATGGTAGGGCCGAAATGCTCAAGTCTGGGTTCTTCCTCTTCTTTCTCTTCGGCTTCCGGCTCTTCTTCACTGCTGTCCCAATCATCGACGTCTTCGGCATTCTCGCTGTAATCTTCTTCGAATTCAGCCTCTTCGTCGTCAATTTCCTCGTCACCTGTATCTACACCGTTTGCCTCGGCAAGCTCCTCATCCGAAAGGGTGCGCAGAGTAGCATATTTTCCGATTGACGACGTCTTCTTTTCCTCACCGATCTCAATATCTTCTTTTTCCTTCATTTTTACCTCCATGATTCAATCGGTCAATTCTGTAACCGATGTCGCTTTTATTATCTGTTCATTACCCATACTATACAGTTAACGGTCTGTCCGAACCGCATTCATTAATCCTGCCTCAGTCTGCTTTTTTCTTTATAAGATAGCTGATTGGTTTATATATAAACATGGTTATCAGCATCGATACACCGTATTTAACAAGATTAAAAGGAATGACCGCAAACATAACAAATGTGAACAGGCTTCCTATTGCCGAGTTTTCGCCGGTTCCCGCAGCGATAACAGGGTCGATGGTTTCCGAGTGAAAAAATACCTTCGCATAAGTCGGAATCAGAAGAAAAGCATTCAGAACAGCCGCAAGCACCAGACTGAGCACCACTCCGGCAGCAAGTCCCTTCATTGCCGACTTTTTTGTCTTATTGGCGAAATATATTATCGATGACGGAAGTACAAAAGTACAGCCGAATATGAACAGCGCTGCCTCTCCTACAAATGCGGTTGCCGTCGAATTCAGTACCAGATTCAGCAGTGTTTTGATAAATTCAATCATAACTCCCGCAACCGGTCCCATCGCAAACCCACCGATAACAGCGGGAATATCACTGAAATCAAGCTTATAAAAGCCCGGTATCAGAGGAAGCGGGAATCCATACATATTCAGTATAATGGCTATGGCGGACATGATTGCCACAAGCGTCATTCTGTTCAGTCTGAATCGCTCACTCTTTTTATTTATCCCGTTCTTTTTACAAATCAGATTCTCCGATATTACGGCAATTGCAAACAACGCTGCTATTACCGCGACAAACATCAACAATGAACCGACATTTTCAGCTATGATATCACCAAGCCCCGTAATGTTGTTCCACACGTTTGCAAACCAGTCATTTATTGCTTCCATAATTTTTTTAACTGCCCGAAGGCAATTATCCTTTCTGTTTAGATACGACTTTTCCGATATCGTTCCTGCTGTTTACACTCTGCCCGTTACCGTTCACAGTCTGTCCTTAGCATTCATACGCTCCGCCGGGCTGTCTTCAGTTGTCTCACAGCCTGTACCATTATATTTCCCCAAAGGTATAATGTCAAGTTTCTTGACTGTATGGCTGCTACAATTGTATCCTTTCGTCGCTATTCACCGTTCGGCAAAACCTTCATATTCAGTCCAAAGCTTATTTCATGTGTTTTGTCCGGCCTCCATAGTCGGATAATAACCTTATTTGTCATTTTCTATCTGATCGTACAACGGACGTCGAATCTTTTTACGCGTAATCTCCACAAGATTTAACGCTGTCATGTCTGCCACATGCGTAGGTATTCTGTCTTTTTCCAGCACACTTTTCAGTTTTTTTATCAGCCGGCTCTTGTGGTCTTCTGACTTCATGTCTATAAAATCAACAATAATAATTCCTGACAGATTGCGAAGTCTGATCTGGCGACCGATTTCCTCTGCCGCTTCACAGTTAACCTTAAAAAACGTCTCTTCGACATCCTGCCGGCCGGCTATGGATTTGCCTGTATTAACGTCTATTGCAACAAGCGCCTCCGTAGGCTGAATGACAAGATACGCTCCGGAATCCATCCATACCCTTTCGTAAAGAGCTTTTTCCAGCTGACTTTCGATGTTGTAAAGAGTCGAAAGCGACACGGTTTTGTCATCATAAAGAACCAGCTTGTCCAGATCACGGTCATTCATCCGTTCCATATAGTCCTTTATCTGAGCATATATTTCGTCATCGTCGGTCTTGATAACATCGATTTCTTCGGAATACCCGTCCCTGATTTCCCAGATAAATGACGGCGGCGCAGAGTAGAGTCTGGTAAAGCAGCTTCTCGTGTGAGCATTGTTCACGATTCTTTCATACTCACCGCATATTCTCTTTGTCTCGGATATAAGTGTCTCTTCCGAAACCGAAGCCGCATTTGTTCTGATGACAAATCCAAAGCCACCTCCCCTGAACTGCTCTGCAAGCACTTTCAGACTGCTTCTTTTTTCCTCATCGGCAATCTTCGACGATACACCTATACGGTCAGAACCTGAAACAAGCACTATGTTTTTCCCTGTCAGGCTGAAATCGGCAGTAACCAGCGGTGCCTTTGTTTTCGTTGCGTCCTTGACAACCTGCACTATCAGTTCATCTCCGATTCTGACCGCATGATCCTTTCCGTCCGCAAATACCGGCTTCCTCACTTCTCCCAAGGGCAGATAACATATCTGTCTGTCACCGATTTCAACAAATGCCGCATTAATATTTTTTACTATATTTTTGACCTTGCCCAAATAAATATTTCCGACCAGTCTGCTGTTGTTTTCCCGGTCAACCTGTATCGTCAACAGCTCTTTTTCTCCGGCAAGGCAGGTAATAATCCGTTCCTTGTTTTTTACTATGATAATTGAGTTCCCCATATCAGCTCCATTAATAATTGCCGCTGTTCACAGGCTTTTCAGATACTACTGTTCACAGTCTGCTCAAAACGCATACACGTTTTGGTCACAGCAGTACCTTTTCACCGTTGTCGTCCGTATACATGGCACCTCTGTGAATCTGAAAAGCAAAACCGTTATATTCAATTCCGGCAAAAGAACAAAAATCCTCCATTATCAGCTCGGGCTTGATATTGATACTGCTGCCTGCCGCAAGCTTCATAACGAACCTTATTCCCGATTCGTATATATCCGCATGCCTGAATCTGATATCTTCAGCTTCGTACAGTTTTTGTGATTTGTCCGTAATGCAGTCAAATTCATAAATATACGGCTTCACGTCAAGCTCCTTAACGCCTGATTTCGTTTTCTTCTCTACCACATGCTCACCAAGAGCAATATATTTTTCAAACTTTTCTCTTAAATATCCTGCATCGGCTACCGTACCGTCTGTCAGCTTCAGGTCATAACCGTCTTTTAACGACACCAGGTAATCGGCCGCCGTAACAAGACTCATCGCATTATCCGGATGCTTCTCCCCTTCTGTCCAGGGTATTATTTTTGCCGATACTATTTCAACACCTTCGGTAAGCCCCTTCGACAGAGTGTCCGCAACAGCCTCGGCAGGATTTGCCATGCTGCATTCCGGCGCAGTGTCTTCAATCTCAATATCCATTATTTCTCCGTCACTGGTAATCCCTACACCGAGCGGCGAAGCAAAAACCATAAGCTGATGAGGACTGTATCCCTGTGAATATTTTATCTGCAGGCCCGACCTTCTCACAGCCTTCTGAAAATATCTCATCATATCAAGATGACCGATAAACTTTATCACTCCGAATTTGGAGAATCTTATTCTGACAAACATTTCTACTCCTTCTTTCTGCTTTCGATGCAGACTCCAGTATTCCATGTGCTGCAGCCGCATCCTCCGCAGGCTTCACGACAGTTTTCGGTAACAATCCCGTCACGCGCCTTTTGATATTCTCTTTTCAAAAACTCCGGCGATATTCCCGTATCGATGAAATCCCACGGTAAAAGCTCATCGGTGCTTCTTTCCCTGGTCGTATAAAAATCAATGTCCACTCCTGCGTTTTCAATTGCTTTTTCCCATTTATGCGAATCAAAAAAGTCTGTCCACGCATCAAACATACATCCGGATTTATAAGCTTCCACGATAACCTGTGACACACGTCTGTCGCCACGCGCAAGAAGACCTTCGAGAATCGAGGTCCCGCTGTCATGCCAGTTGTACTTAATACTCTTGTAATTATGCTCCTGCTTTAATGTATCCATCAGAAGTGTCTTCCTGCGGATATATTCGTCAGGCGAAATCTGCGCTGCCCACTGGAACGGTGTAAACGGCTTCGGAACAAAATATGATGTACTGATGGTGACCGAAACCTTTCCCTGACGTTCCTCCTTCGGAACCGTATCGTAATAAGCCATTGCTATTTTATCGGCAAGATGAGGTATTCCTTCCACATCAGCATCCTCCTCAAACGGCTGTCCAAGCATAAAATACAACTTAACCTTGTTCCAGCCGGCACGGTATGCCTCGCTTGCTCCCTGAAGTATGGTCTCTTCTGTAAGTCCTTTATTAATAATATCCCGCATTCTCTGTGTTCCCGCTTCCGGAGCAAAGGTCAGACTGCTCTTTCTGACATCCTGTACCTTCTGCATTACGTCCAGTGAAAATGCATCAATTCTCAGAGACGGAAGGGATATATTCACCCTTCTGTCGCCCATTTCACGAATCAGGAAATCCATAAGCTCGCCAAGTTCGGTATAATCGCTTGAACTGAGCGAGCACAGGGTAATTTCTTCATATCCGGTGGAATTAAGCATACTCAGCGCATATTTTTCAAGGAATTCAAGACTTCTCTCACGTATAGGTCTGTATATCATGCCCGCCTGACAGAATCTGCAGCCTCTGATACAGCCTCTTTGTATTTCAAGAGCCACTCTGTCCTGAACTGCTTTGATATACGGAACAATCGGCTTGTCCGGATATACGGTATCACTCATGTCCGCAACCACCTGACGTTTAACCTTCTCCGGTGCACCGAAACGGGGAGTAAATGATTTTAACGTTCCGTCATCGTTATATTCCGGTTCATAAAGTGACGGTACATAAAGTCCTTCAATCTGCGCCGCCTTTACCAGAAATTCTTCTCTCGTTTCACCGTTTTTTCTGCTTTCCTTATAGGTATCCAGGAGAATGTCATAAACCGTTTCCCCTTCACCTATATAAAAAATATCAAAGAAATCAGCTATGGGCTCAGGATTATATACGCAGGGGCCGCCTCCTATTACTATCGGATCGTCCCAGGTTCTCTCGTTCCGGTACAGCGGTATTCCCGACAAATCAAGAATCTGCAGAACATTTGTATAGCACATTTCGTACTGTAACGTGATACCCAGAAAGTCAAAATTTCTGACAGGCTGCTGGCTTTCAACAGCAAACAGAGGTATGTTTTTCTCCCGCATTATTCTGTCAAGGTCAGGCCATGGTGAATATACTCTCTCGCAAAATGTATCCTCTCTTCTGTTGAACATCTCATACAGAATCTGTATTCCTATATGGGACATACCCACCTCATATACATCGGGAAAGCACATACAGAACCTGATATCAACACTTTCAGGATCCTTCCACACGGAATTGACCTCATGACCAATATATCTCGCAGATTTATCGACGCTCATCAGTATCTCGTCGGATAAAGCCAGTTTTCTCATCATCTTACCTCCGGTATGCAACACTTTCATTCAGGCATGAATTTTTCTTTCATGCCATGTACCGTCACATCTTTCTATGCTTTGTTATAGCTGTTCGCAGTATTCCAAAGCTCATTGTTACTATTCACAGTCTGTCCAAAACGCATTCATAAGCACTGCCTGCTGCGCAGTCAGGCGCTGCTACGCAGCTGAAAGCTTATTTCATGTGTTTTGAACAGCCTCCATAGTCGAATAATAATATCTGCAAGCC
>JAZLIK010000083.1:0-12808 GCA_045617345.1 Lachnospiraceae bacterium
AAATCCGCTCTTTTTTCTTTGAAAACTGGCTCCTTTTTCATGTTTTGGGCCACATAAAGTACGTTATTTTTCTTACAAGCAAGCTTGACGAAAAATAACGTACTTTTGACGCTTGTATCATTTAATGATTAAAGTATCAAATCTCCGCCTGCACTTAAAATTGCATAGATTGGTTTGTATTCGCGGTCAGATTTATTTGCATCGATTCTGTATGCGCCTGTTAAGCGCTTTGCAGCCGCTGATGCTTTTGTTTTGTCATTTGCATAGAGGGTGGCCAGTTTATCGGTTGTTTTAACATAATCTCCCAATTTTTTATGAATCATGATACCGACCGATAAATCGATTTCGCTGTCCTTCGTCTCTCGGCCTCCGCCAAGAATAAGTGAGGTCATTCCGATGTCTTCGGTCATGATTTCATTGATATAGCCTTCCTTGTCACTGTATACGGATATTTCATACTTAGCCTTTTCAAACAGGTCGGTATTATATACATAATCAGGATTTCCACCCTGAGCTTCCACAAACTGGGCGAATTTCCTGAGCGCGGAACCATTTGCTATGGTATTCTCAACCATTGTTCTTGCTGCGTTTGGAGTGACTGCCATATCTGCACCGTAAACCATATAAGTACCGAGCTGTATTGCGTCCTCCATCAGGTCTGATGGTGCATTTCCCTTCAGGGCTTCGATAGCTTCTTTTACTTCAATGGAATTGCCGACGGCACGACCGAGAGGCTGATTCATATCGGTTACCAGTGCGAAGGTTCTTTTACCGACCCCCTTACCTATGTCAACCATTGTCCTGGCAAGCTTCATGGCACTGTCTATATCCTTCATAAATGCACCGGTGCCGCATTTTACATCAAGAACAATGACATCTGCACCACTGGCAAGCTTTTTACTCATGATACTGCTGGCAATCAGGGGGATACTGTCTACCGTTGCGGTAACGTCTCTGAGCGCATATATTTTTTTGTCGGCCGGTGCTAAATCTGCTGTTTGACCTGCTATTGCAAATTTATTTTTATTTACCAGCTCGAAAAACTTTTCGGTTTCAACTGAAGTAGATAAGCCGGGAATACTTTCCAGCTTATCTATAGTTCCGCCGGTATGACCTAAACCCCGTCCGCTCATTTTGGCTACAGGTATTCCGAGAGCGGCAACCATCGGACCGACCACAAGACTTGTTTTGTCTCCTACACCTCCTGTACTGTGTTTGTCAACCTTAATTCCTTCTATTGCGGACAAATCAAGTATTTCTCCGCTGTCACGCATGGCAAGAGTCAGCTGAGTTGTTTCTTCAATATCCATTCCTTTCAGACATACGGCCATCAGAAATGAAGACATCTGATAATCGGGGATTTCACCCTTGGTATATCCGTTTACGATATACCTGATTTCTTCTTCCGAAAGCTTTTCACCATGCTTTTTCTTTGTAATCAAATCATACATTCTCATAAAAATTTCCTCCTCTGTAAAGCTTGTGTAGCCGAGGCTGAAGGCATCGGCTACCCGTCATTTTCTGCCTGTGAATATAGCCGCGAACATGTACAATCGGTTACGATTCATAGTCGGATAATATTGCTCAATGCCTCGAAGCAAGTTTCCGGCTTACGTTCATTATCACCCAAACGTGAATGGTAACTGCTTTTGCAAATTGACTTCCTTTGAACCATTCAGCGTTTGGTGATTTATAATGAATCTGATTCGAGCTCACCGATAAAATAGAACCCTTTGCATTCCGTAAGCTTTACATTCACTATTTTACCGATCAGACAGTCCTCACCTTCAAAATGAACCAGCAGGTTATTTTCGAGACGTCCTGTCAGATACTTTCCGTTACCCTCGGATTCACGGTCACGTTCTTCAACAAGAACCTTCATGATTTTGCCGGTAAGTCCGGATGCGTAAGCGGCAGATTCTTCATTTACCACGGAAAGAAGTCTGTCAAATCTGTTCTTTATCGTTTCTTCGTCAATCTGATCCGGCATTGAGGCAGCAGGTGTTCCGGTTCTCTTGGAATAAATAAATGTAAACGCCGAGGAATAGCCTGCTTTTTTGCATACATCCAGTGTTTCTTCAAAATCCGCTTCGGTTTCACCGGGAAAACCTACGATTATATCTGTTGTTATGGCAATGTCGGGCATTGCGGTTTTGAGCTTTTCGATTAAGAGTAAATAATCTTCCTTTGTGTATTTCCTGTTCATCAGCTTCAGAAGTCTTGAGCTTCCCGACTGTACAGGCAGATGAATGTGGTGACATATTCTTTTGGAATTCTTCATCACATCAATCAGCTCGTCAGACAAATCCTTCGGGTGTGATGTCATGAATCTGATTCTTTCAAGTCCTTCAATGTCGTCGATTTTCTTTAACAGTTCCGCAAATGTAACAGGTTCATCCAGATTTTTTCCGTATGAATTAACATTCTGACCTAAAAGCATGATTTCTACGACACCGTTATTTACGAACTGCTTAATCTCGTTAATAATATCTTCGGGCTTTCGGCTTCGCTCTCTGCCGCGAACATACGGCACTATGCAGTAGCTGCAGAAATTGTTACAGCCGAACATTATATTGATTCCTGCCTTAAATGATGCTTTCAGCTTTGAAGGCAGCTCCTCGACAATTTTATCGGTATCCTTCCAAATATCAATAATCATTCTGTGCTTTTGTTTTTCGTGAATCTTCACTGAGTTTGTATCTGTATTTTCAGGTGAAGGATTTGCCGATCTGTCAGTAACATTACTGGTTTCGATTAATTTATTGCTTGCAGATGCAGATAAATTGGAAAGTCTGTTATTGCTGACGAGGTATTCATAGAGAAGTTCTGCAAGCTTATAAATATTGTGAGTACCGAAAATGATATCCACAAATGAATAACTGGTCTTGATTTTCTCGACAATATGCGGTTCCTGCATCATGCAGCCACACATGGCAATAATCATGCTGTTATGCTTTTTCTTCAGCTTGCCGACATAGCCGAGCCTGCCGTATACTCTCGAATTTGCGTTCTCACGCACAGTACATGTATTGTATATTACAAAATCCGCATTCTCGGTTTCTTCTTCAACAAAACCGATTTTTTCAAGTACACCACCAAGCTTTTCAGAATCCTTGAAATTCATCTGGCATCCAAAGGTTGACGTATGAAATGTAAGCTTTCTTCCAAGACGCTGCTCATTCTTTTTTACCCATTCGGAACATTTTTCCATGAAGAAAAACTGTCTGTCAGGTTCGTTTTCGGGAATCTGTGAATCTGACGCGGCGGAAGCATCAACGGCCGGTGAGCTTTGAGATTTATTTTCTGAAACAGGTGCATTTATATCTGAATTGTGTTCTTTCTCTTCTGAAACAGGTGAATTTGCATCCGGATTATGCTTTTTCTCTTTTGAAACAGCTGAATTTGCATCCGGATTATGCTTTTTCTCTTCTGAAACAGGTGTATTTGCATCTGAATTACTGTTATTTAAGCTTGCCGAAGTTTCCTTTGCAGCCATTTTAGCGTCATGCTCTTCCTTGAGAGAGGTATGACTTCCGTCCGGATTCACAAGAGTTACATTGTCGAGGGAGCTCTTTATATCTGCTCTGATAGCTTCAATGTACTGTTTTCTGAGTTGAATCTGTTCTTCGGCCTCTGCAGGAGTCAAACCTGTCGTGCGTTTTTTTCTGGCCAGTTCATTAATTCGGTTTATACTGTTTTTGTCCATAGAATAATCATCTTTCTGTAAGTGTAATATATTATATTGTTATTTGTAAGTTAAATATATTTATTCGATCTATGAGGGCAATATACTATGATTACAGCGTCATAAGAACTGACGCTTAATGATATATTTATTTCTTCGGTTAATATTTACGGTCGGTCGACAATGAATGCAAGACTGACGCACGCTTATTGATTTATTTCACGCATACTTTTTACAATATATCACGTTTATAAGCTTCATGCAAATATATCGAAAAACAAAACGGATTATACATAAAATAGGCTTATTTATGTAAATTGCAACGGTGAAATCGTGTTATATGGATGCAAATAATGATACTGAAAATCCTTTCTGTCTTCCGATAAAGAATCACACATTGCTTTCAAGGAATTTGGCAACTATAACTTATTCATTGCTTTTTGGAGATTTTGTAACCATAGCTCACACATTTCTTTCGAGAAATTTGGCAACTATAGCTTCGTACACTCTCAGACCGTCCACGGCTGCAGATGTGATTCCACCGGCATAACCGGCACCTTCACCGCAAGGGTAAAGACCATGTATTCCTACGGCTTCGAGCTTATCATTGCGGCATATTCTGACAGGTGATGAAGTCCTGCTTTCAAGACCGATCATCAGCGTATCATCGTTATCAAATCCTTTTATCATTCGTCCAAAAGCGGGGAATGCTTCAACAATTGATTCTGATATGTAATCAGGCAGTATCCCGGCTACGTTTCCGGGCTGCCATAAGCCCTTAATATTCGGCGTGTATGCTTTATCTGTCATAGCTATCTTTTCAGATGCTTCTATGCCGGAAATACATTCGTTATCTGAAGCCAAATTATCGTCTTTATTTTTATTTATGACCATCTGCCTGAATTTACCGAAATGCTGCACCGGTACTTTACCGTTGCAGCATTTGAAGGCATTTTCTTCAAGACATCTTTGCAGTCTCATTCCGGCCAGGGGGTCATTGCCGTCAAAATCATTTGTCGAAACTGATACAACAATTGCACTGTTTGCGGTTTTCTCGTCACGTTTGCTGTTACTCATCCCGTTTACTGCGAGGCGGCCTTCCTCAGACGAAGCGTTTACGACGAATCCGCCGGGACACATGCAGAAAGAATATACTCCGCGGCCGTTTGCAAGATTTGCTGTTACTTTGTAATCGGCTGGCGGAAGCTTATCGAACAGGTCACCGTACTGAGAACGGCTGATCATTTCCTGACTGTGCTGTACGCGGACTCCGATTGCAAACGGCTTCTGCTCCATTTTGATACCGGCATTGTAAAGCATTTCAAACGTATCGCGTGCACTATGCCCGATTGCAAGTACCAGGTTTGTGCATTCTAAAGTCCGGATACCCTGACTTGATGACTGTACTTTTACGGCTTTAACTGCGGAATCTTCAGTAATAATCTCCTTAAGGCATGTGCCGAACCTAACTTCGCCGCCAAGTGAGATAATCTCCTCGCGTATGCTTTTTACAATGTGAATCAGTCTGTCTGTGCCTATATGCGGTTTGTTTATGTAAAGAATATCCGGAGCGGCTCCGTGTTCAACAAATTCCTCGTATACTGCGCGGATTCGTCCCGCTGAATCCCTGATAAGCGTATTCAGCTTTCCGTCTGAAAAAGTACCGGCACCGCCCTCGCCGAACTGTACATTTGACGAAGCGTTCAGCTCTCCGGTGTCCCAAAAATTCTCGACGCTTTTAATTCTGTTGTCGACGTCTTCACCCCGTTCGAGAATAATCGGTTTTAATCCTGCTCTTGCGAGAAACAGTCCGCAAAACAGCCCCGCAGGTCCCATTCCTGCTATAATCGGTCTGTCTGCATCTGTTCTTTTGTTTCCGAAATCAATCTGCTCACGTAAATCCGTTCCCGGAAACGGATTATATTTGTTTTGCTCGATTCTGCTTACATCATTGCCCTTGTAGTGCTTTAAAAATGCAATTTCATTTTTTAATTTAATATCAAATGAGTACACATATCTGATTTCGCTCTTTTTACGGGCATCTATAGAAAGCTTTGAAGGTTTGAATGATACAATCTCGGATTCTTTTATTTTAAGAACTTTTGCAATTTTGGTTTTTAATTCCGGTTCTGAATTTTTGTCGATTTCTACTTTTACGGAACTCAGTCTGATACTCACTTTACTTCCCCCGCTTTTGTATGTTTGTTGGCCGTCCAAAGACATTTTATTATCGTTAATTGTTTATCACTTCCATAGCAGAATTTTTGCCGGCAACATTGCCGGAAGAAAATGCCCACTGCAGATTGTAACCTCCGCAGATTGCGTCCACATTTACATTTTCTCCTGCAAAATACAACCCCGGATATTTATTTACCTCAAGCTTTTCATTAAGCTCCTGCAGCATGATTCCGCCCTGTGTGACCTGAGCTTTATCATAACCGGCCGCACCGGTAATGTTGAGCCTAAAGCTTTTCAAAAGCAGCGCTATGGCATTCGATTTAATTCTGTATGAAGCTTCGCTGCAGGGTGATATAACTTCACTTATCTGTGTGTCGTTAATTATTTTATAAACTACCCGGCTAAGCTTATCGTTTATCAGACCGTTTAGGCTTTCAGGTCTGTCATCTTCACGCAACCGTGTGTAGATGAACTGTTCCAGCTTTTCAAATTCAATTCTGTCGGCAAAGTCAATAAATAACGTTATACTTTCTGCTTTGACCGGTTTTCTGTTTACATCTGTTCCTAATGATCGGACTGTGTCGCTGATTACATCTGTTTCTAATGTTCTGACTGTGTCGCTGATTACATCTGTTGCAAATGCACTGACCGCTTGTCTGCTTAAATCCGTTTCTAATGCTTTTACTGCGTGTCTGCTTACATTCATTACCGGAATACCTGATACTCCGTTCCCTGAAAAAATGATTTCACCGGTCTCGGTATATTCATCATCCTCATCAACATGCAGAAATATCGAAGCATGTGCGCGCACACCGTCAAGCTCGTTTATATATTTAAAATCGGTTTTAAGCGCGCAAAGAGCCTGAAGCGGTTTCTCTACTCCTATTCCAAGCTCACCTGCCATATAAAAGGCATCTCCGTTTGAACCGTACACTTGATATGAAATACCGCCGCAGCAGACGATTACCTTCCGGGCCCGTATTTCTTTTTTTGAGGCTGTCACGAGAATAAATCCATCGCAATCCTCATTCTGTCTGATATGTTTGATTCGCGTATCATAAATTACCGGAATATTCTTCCTGCACAGTTCACGGCAAAAGAAATCACGAACGGATTTTGCCTGCTCACTGTACGGGTAACAGTATCCGTTTCTTTCTGTATGCGGAATACCCAGCTTTTCAAAAAAAGCTATACAGTCCTTTTCATTAAAGCGTTTCAGTATATCTTCCACCATGCTTGTATTATCTGAATTGTAATATTCAATCGACTGATTCAGATTTGTAAAATTGCATTTGCCGTTTCCGGTTACCGTCAGTTTTTTACCGGCTTCCGAATTGGCTTCAAAAATAACGATACGGTTGCAGTTATCAAATTTATTGCAGTTATCAATTTTATTGCAGTTATCAATTCTGTTGTCGTCTTTTTTGCCGTACAATTCATTTTCAAACTGTTCCTGTGCTGCAAGTGCGGCCATCATACCTGCCGGGCCCGCTCCTATAACGGCAATGAGACAATCGGTTATTTCGGGAGTATCCCCTGAAAAATAACTGTCGGTTGCTTTGGGACGGTTCTGTTTGACGGCTGTATTTTCCATATCCTTATGATTAGCAGTTTTTTGTCTGTTATGCTTATCTGATATAATATGTTTATCTTTATTGATTTTCGAATTTTGCTTATCCATTTTGATTTACTTGAATTCTCCTGACGATTGTAAATCTCACATAAACTCAAAAAGTTTTGTTTTTGGTTTTCAAGTTATATCATAAAATCAAATTAATTTATTTCAGCAGGTGCTTTGATTTCAGGAATCTGACTATTCGTCTGCCACCCGGCATTTCGAGCAGTTCCTTTTCGGTCATTGTCCTGAATAAAATTATCAGAATCACATATATAACGACAGCCACTCCGATTGCGAGAATCGCGGGAATTGTGTTGCCGCCGAGACTTCCGGATACAAGATTATAAACCAGTCTTGCGGCAGCTCCCATTATAACGGCAGCTATGGCCGGCTTAATAAATGTGTTCAGTATTTCCTGTCTGTAATTAAGAATTTTACCGATTTTAATCCAGTTCAGTATGCATATTACAAGCGCATATGTAATATTTCCGATGACCATTCCCGTTACGCTCAGTCCCTGATAATCAACCAGAAAAATTACAAGCGGTATATGAATTACAAGTGATATTGCGGAATGAATTACCGGTGTTCTGAGATGATTCAGTCCCTGAAGTACACCGTTGGTAAAGGTTGAAAGCGCGAAAACAATAACTGCGAGACATCCGAAGGTCATCAGTCGCGGTCCTTCGATATCATCAGGCTTGTTAAATATCAGAAGGATAATCGGTCGTGCCAGGAAACCAAGACCGGCTGCCGAGGGGATAGCTATCAGCATGTTGATTTTGATTGAAGAAGCTATCTTTTCCTTTACCTGATCAAACAGACCGTTTGAGTAGAGACCGCTCAGCATCGGTACAATTGTGACACCGAAGGCGGAGGCAACGGCTACCGGCACATTGTAAAGCCATTTGTAGCTGTTTGAATACGAATACCAGAGCTTTTCGCGGGTATCGATGTCGTACTGCTTTCCTGCCATAATATTATGAAAAAGCTTGAGATCAATAATACCGCTTAACTGGTAAATGGTCTGGCTCAGAATAATCGGTATGGTCGTCAGAATGATAAGCTTCACTATATCCGAACCCTTATCCACGATTCCGGTATCATCAAGTTTTTCAAGACTGTTATATTTTACTGCATTCTTTTTGTACACGAGAATAAGGAAAACAAGTCCTGCACACGCACCGGCAAAGGTTCCGAAGGTTCCTCCTGCCGCACCCCAGGCAAATACATGGTCGGAGCCGGCAGCCAGTGTCATGAGTATAAGCGCGGCAACAACACTGCAGACTGCATTGATAATCTGCTCAATAATCTGGCTGAAGGATGTGGGCGTCATATTCTTTTTGCCCTGGAAAAAGCCTCTGATGACACCCATAATTGAGAAAACAAATATGGTTGGAGCCAGAAATCTCAACGGTATTGCGGCGTTGGGCATGTCGATATTCCTTGCCAGACCTTCGGCAAAGATGAACAGGAATGCCGCAACCACAAAGCCGACGATTGAAGAAACCATAAGCGAATATTTGAAAATTCGTTTTGAATTAACAAATTCACCTTTGGAATCCTTCATCGAAATCAGTTTTGAGACCGCAACAGGTATTCCGTATACCGATACAATCAGAGCAATGTTGTAAACCTCATATGCTCCGTTATAATTTGCTATACCGTTCTCGCCGATGGTTCTTGTGAGCGGTATTTTATATATAAGTCCGATGATTCTTGTGATAATGCCTGCCAGAGCAAGTGAAGAACCCTGTTTGATAAAGCTGTTATCACTTCGTTTTTCTGCCATTTCTTTTCTCCGATGTTACATTTTTTTCTTTACTAATGTATTGATTTTCTTAAAACATCTCATTCAATTCCGAGCTTGTCTTCCCTGAAATTGGGATACAGTGCGATGAATGTTTTTCCGGGATTGATTGTAAGCACATTTCCGTCTGCGTCGTAATACATGCAGGTTTTTTTCTTCTCGTTCTTCTTCCATGTGATTTCAACGCATTTTCCTCCGGTAATGTAATATCCGTGGCCTTCTGCGTCGGCAAGCTCCATGTCCTGGTATCCGTTCTTGTCCTTGTCCCATTCCTTTACGACCTGAATGATGATATTGGTAAACGTAAGCTGTTCACCGGTGTTGTAGTCAATATGCTCTCCGTCAAACTGAAAACGCTTATAAAGCTTTGAAGACTCATCGTAAGTGAAAAAAGGTTTTGTGTATGACGAAAAATCAAGCGTTACCTTTGTAGCGTTTTTGGCTGTATCGGGAAGTACTGTCTCGCCAAATACGAAATGCTGCGGCTCGAAGCTGTCCCTGTGTTCCTCACGGATTCCAAGCATTTTTATGCCTTTATGTATGCCTTCCAGAGAAGCAAATGCATTATGAGGAGCCTTGATTGATTTATCCCGGTAATATACTGTGCTGCCTTCACCATATGTACCTTCAAGATGGTCGAGCTTAAGCTCGGAAATTTTTCTTGTGGCATAAACCGTTTCACCGTAATGTATAAATATTGCGTCGTATTCATCGGCAACAGACGCATAATAATGTCTGGCACTTCTGACGGAGCCGATTCGGTCCTTGCAGCTGCTGTTATCGTCCAGTCCTTCAAACACACCCATCATTCGTGTAATAGAACCTTCTACGAGTGCTTCATACAGAATTTTGGCATCCCCCGTTCCGCTCTGGGGATTGGCTGCCTTTATGTTGTTGAACATAATGCAGTAAGGTCTCATTTTTGCCTGTTCTTCGGTAATAATGCTTCCGTCGAGAACACTGTAGGTTTCGCCCGGTTCAAGCTGTGAAGGAAGCTCTGTGGGAGTCGGCTCTTCGGGTTCTGATGTAGGAGTCGGTGCTTCGGTAACCGTCGGAGTCGGAAGCTCTTCGGTCGGTGTCGGAGCAGGTGTGGTGGCCAGCGGTGCGGGAGTCGCTGCCGGTTTTTCTTCGGGCATTATTCTTGAGGAAGCTAAAACACAGATAAGAATAATTGCGGCAACCACTGCAACAGCGCTGATTATAAAAATCAGTCTTTTTTTTGAATCATTAAAGAAATCTTTAATGAATGTAATAATTTTATCCATAAAATAATATGATCATCTGAATATTCCCGATGATTCAAGTATCTCCTTTTGTTTTTGTTCCATCACTACACGTTCATCATCGACCATATGGTCATAACCAAACAGATGAAGAATCGAATGGACTATCAGAAAATCGTATTCTCTGAGAAGACTGTGACCGTATTCCTGCGACTGTTCCTTTACCTTGTCGGCCGATATGACTATATCCCCCAGCATCAGTTCGCCGGTATCAAGGTCAAAGTAGTCTTCCGCCGAGTCCTCTATTCCTTCAAAGTTATTGGGTTCTTCAAAATCTACAAGCGGAAATGAAAGCACATCGGTCGGTCTGTCGATATCGCGGTATTCCCTGTTTAGCTCGTGGATTCCTTCGTTGTCGGTAATTGTGAGATTTACCTCGACTTCATATTCACATTTAAGGTAATCAAGTGAAGCTTCGATGATTTTTCTGGCTTCTTCCTCACAGTCAAAGCCAAAATCTGTTTCTGTTTCATTCTCAAATATCAGATTCATATTTATCTCCGATAATCCTTTATTTTCAAAAAATTTGCTATATCTGACTCCGGTAATCCTTTGTTTTCAAAAATTTGCAATATCTAACTCCGGTTTATCCTTTTTGCTTCAAAAAAATAGCTATATCTAACTCCGTTTTATCCTTTTACTTCAAAAAATAAGCCATACTAATCTTTGGTTAATCTCTTAATTCACAAAATAAGCATATTCCTTATATTTGATTTGGATTTTATCAAAAAAAAGTTATGTTTATTATCTCCGGTTTCTGGAATAATATCTTATAGAATCGTTATTCTTCCTGACTTTTAACGTTTTCCTGTTTTCTTTCTCTTCGTATTTTTCGTATGCGGTGACAATCTTCTGGACGAGCGGGTGTCTGACAACATCCTTGCTTGTCAGGTACGAAAAGCCTATCTCCTCAATTCCTTCAAGCACCTTCAGCGAAACATCCAGTCCCGAAATCTGACCTGAAGGAAGGTCCTTCTGCGTCAGGTCGCCAGTAATTATAACCTTTGAACCGAAACCGATACGTGTCAGAAACATTTTCATCTGAGCAGGTGTTGTGTTCTGCGCTTCATCGAGGATGATGAAGGCGTTGTCAAGTGTTCGTCCGCGCATATATGCAAGCGGTGCGACCTCGATAAGTCCTTTTTCAAAGTTTTTCTGATAGCTTTCCGGACCCATTATCTGATAAAGCGCATCATACAAAGGTCTGAGGTACGGGTCAATCTTGCTCTGAAGGTCACCGGGCAGGAAACCCAGCTTTTCTCCCGCTTCAATAGCCGGTCTGGTCAGAATGATTCTGTTCACTTCATTGTTTTTGAACGCGTTTATCGCGCATGCCATGGCCAGATATGTTTTGCCTGTGCCGGCGGGCCCCATTCCGAACACTATCATTTTGTTTCGAATCTGGTCAATATACTGCTTCTGACCGAGTGTTTTAGGCTTGATCGGTTTGCCTGATATCGTATAACATATCAGATCGCTGTCTATCTGATTTATCACTGTCTCTTTGTCTTCAAACACAAGCGAAAGACAGTAGTTTACGTTTTGTTCGGTAATTTCATTACCTTTTTCTGAAAGTGTGAAAAGCTCGTTCAGTACGCGTTTGGCTTTGTTTGTATTTGTTTCGTCACCGATGAGTTTTACCTCGTTTTCACGTGCGATTGCAGTCACGTTCAGACTTTTCTCAATGATTTTAATGTGTCTGTCACATGTACCGAATACATTTTGTATATGCTCTGTCGGCATATCGATAATTGTTTCATATATCCCCATAATTATACCCTTATTTATGTTTAGCTATTGTACTGTCTGAATGATACAGGAGTCAAAAGAACTGACACCTGATGATACACGCATTTCTTCGTACTTTGCGCTCTCGAAATGCATGTATCATTTAATTTGTTCAAAAAAAATTCATGTGTGTGCAAACGAACAACACTACATGTAGTATAGCTGATTTTTGAATTTTTATCAAGAAAACTTATAAAAGAAAATCGCCCCTGTTGCGATAACAGGGGCGAAGCAAAATACTATTTAAATTTTCTCTTGCGAGCTGCCTCAGACTTCTTCTTACGACGAACACTGGGCTTCTCATAATGCTCTCTCTTACGGATTTCCTGCTGGATACCTGCCTTCGCACAGTTACGCTTAAATCTGCGAAGTGCACTATCCAATGATTCGTTTTCTTTTACGATAACATTTGACATAGTCTCACACCTAACCTCCCTCCAGTTGTG
>JAZLIK010000084.1:0-3209 GCA_045617345.1 Lachnospiraceae bacterium
CAGTTTCCTTGTATTCTGCAAGGACGCCGTCCATATCAAAAAATACCCTTGTCATTTTGCACCTCCCAAATAATCTTTACACTTAAGATTTTACTGATTCGGGAGTACAAAAAAACGTACTACTCAAGGACTTTTCGGAGATAGTTTATTCTTCTCCGCCTTGTGGTTCAACTACCATTATCGTTAAAAGCTTTATAGGGCTAATTGATTATTTTATCTATTTATCGTGTTTGTTGCAAAATATAAATGTCGGAAGTTGCAAAACGGTTTTGTAGGTTTTTGCAGCGACATTTTGTAGGTTTTTGCAGACAGGTTCATTAATACGGATTGACGGTTAATCCATAGAAAATCCATTGCATACATACCCAATAACCGTTAGCCTTATCTTGTACGTACTAAACACAGGATAAGGAGGAAAGGAGTATGTTAACAATGGATCAAATTCATCGTATCAGAGAATTGTATTACGAGCAAGGGGTAACTGATATGGCCGAAATAGGTCGTATAGCAAATTGTGATTGGCGCACCGTTCGTAAATACATCGACAAGGAGGATTTCAGTCCTCGTGTGCCAATACCGGAAACTGAGACGGTACACAATTCAAAGCTTGATAAATTCAAGCCCCTGATTGATCAATGGCTCAGTTCGGATAAAAATGCACCCAGAAAACAGCGGCATACCGCCAAGAGGGTATATACCAGGCTTCTCAAAGAAGCTTGCGGATTTAACTGCAGCTACAGACTCGTTGCAGAGTATGTTTCCAAAAGGAAATCTGAACTGAATTTAGTCAAAAAGACAGGCTATATACCTTTAAAGCACTTCCCCGGAGAGGCTCAGGCAGATTTCGGCACTGCGGATTTCTACGAAAACGGACAGCTTCACGAAAACGGCAAATACCTTGTCCTGAGTTTTCCAAACAGTAATGCAGGATATCTCCAGCTCAATTACGGAGAAAATCTTGAATGTCTTCTTGAAGGACTGCAGGCAATATTTGAGCACATTGGTGGTGTCCCTACGGAAATCTGGTTTGATAATACAGCAACCATAGTCACAAAGATTATCAAAGGAGGCGGAAGAAATCTCACAGAACGATTTACTCTGTTTGCGGAACATTACAGGTTTAAGCCTGTATTCATGAACCCCGAATCGGGAAACGAAAAAGGTAATGTCGAAAACAAAGTCGGCTACCTCAGACGAAATGAACTTGTTCCGGTTCCTCGTTTTTTAAACATAGACGAAGAAAACAAAAGACTGCTTCATGAATGCGACAGCGATATGCAGCGTGAGCATTACGATATCGAAAAGTGCGATAAATATATCAGTGAGCTCTTCGAAGAAGATAAGAATGCCTTACTGCCATTGCCTTCCGTACGCTTTGATACAGCCTTGTACACATCGGTACTTACTGATAAATACGGACGATTCACACTTAATAACGGCAAACATGAATATTCTGCATCACCTAAGTTTGAATCTTCCAGAGTTCAGCTTAAGATTACATCACATGAAGTCATTGTCAGAGACTTGGATCTTAATGAGATAACCCGCCACAGACGGCTTTACGGTGAAACTCCGCAAAGAACAATGAATTGGGTGCCATATCTTAAGTATGTTGCCAGAAGCCCGAGATCTTTAAAAAACAGCGGCATTTACGATATGATGCCCTTAACGATGCAGAGCTTCCTTGATAATTGCAGGCATGAAGATGTAGGCAAAGTTTTAAAGCTTTTATCAGAACTCACCGACAGAAGCGGATTTGAAAGCGCCGTCAACATTGTAAATCAGGCAATTGATTATCATGCATCTGATACAGATAGTCTGAAGACATTGTACAACCGAACATATTCCGATGTTCCGCTCCTGCCACAGCTTGATGACAAAACTTGCGGGATCCCTCATATGAATGTGATTCCTATGAAGAATGACTATGCGGGAATTGAAGACATTCTCCTTAAAGGAGGTGCCATCAATGGATAATTTGTATGAACAGATTACCGCATGCTGCAAAGAACTCAGATTATCAAAAAATCTGGCGGCACAGTCGATGGTGACAGAAGGTTCAACTAATCAAGAATACTTTCTGAATTTACTTCAAAAAGAACTTGAATGGCGCAAAAGCTCCGGAATTGACAAACGTATCAGAGCTGCGGGATTTCCTGTGAAATATGTTCCATCACAGTACAAAACAGAGGAAATCAACTTTCCTGAAGGCGTGAGCTTTGAAAGTATACTCAATCTTGATTTCTACAACGCCGGTGAAAACCTAATCATGTACGGCGGAACAGGCACCGGAAAAACGATGCTGTCCATACTTGTCGGCATAGAAGCCTGCAAGAAAGGAATACCAGTATCCTTCTACCGAACGGCCTCACTGATTAACAAGTTTACAGAAAGCTATACAAATGGGAGCATAAGCAAACTTAAAAAGAAACTTGATAAAAGTAGAATTATCATACTTGATGAATTCGGCTACGTACCATATGACCGCACAGGATCACAGCTTCTGTTTGATTATCTCTCTGAGACAGAAGGCCAAAAGGTCGTAATACTTAATACCAATCTTGAATTCGCACAATGGGTAAATGTTCTGTACGACCAGCGCATGACAACAGCGCTGATAGGACGATTGACTCACCATGTGCAGCTGATTCTTTTCCCCGGCAGTAATAACCGGCTAAAAGAATCCAGTATCAACAATATGATTACCCGTATGAATTCAAAGGAGGATTAAAAATGACCCGAAATAATGAACTTGTCAAGGTACAAATAGACAAAGATATCTATGATGAAATGATGGACGCCTTGTCCTATTTCAGCGCTGAATACTACCGGATGAACACAGAAATTGAATACTTAAAAGATTTCATTTCCTGGATGAATCTGGAGGATTCATATATTAATTTCCGTCAGAACGCTAAACGAACCTTCGAAGATGAAGACGATCCGTTCGGACGGTACACGCTTTAAAAATTAGTGTATGCAATGGCTGCAGTAAGGGATAAACACCCTTTCTGCAGGCCTTGCAAAAACCTACAAAATGTCGTTTGCAACAACCTACATAAATTTCTGCAATTTCCGACATTTTGTACTTGCAAAAAACAACAATGAGAAGGACAGCATACGCGCTCAAATGATAGCAAAGCTGACAGCATTAGAAGTTGGCGGATGGTTGGAAGAATACTTTGATAGTGAGATACTCATTTTTATTA
>JAZLIK010000085.1:0-16840 GCA_045617345.1 Lachnospiraceae bacterium
TAAGTCTTCCGCAATTTCCGGAAATCTTCGTGGGATTCAGCGAGAGATTCTGTTCCTTTGCCATCTTTATTGATACCGGAACAAAATCCGACAGATAAAGCGTACAGCAGAGCGGACGTCCGCAGATTCCGATACCTCCGATAGTCTTCGTTTCATCTCTGACACCAATCTGTCTGAGTTCGATTCTTGTTCTGAACACGGCTGCAAGATCCTTTACAAGCTCACGGAAATCAATTCGACCGTCAGCCGTAAAATAAAACAGCACCTTGTTGTTGTCAAATGTATATTCACACTCGATAAGCTTCATGTCAAGTCCGCGCTTTGCAATCTTTTCAAGGCAGATATTAAACGCATTTGCTTCCTTCTCGCGATTCTTTTTGTCGGTCTCGATATCGGCTTCGGTAGCCTTTCTGATGACCGGCTTTAGCGGAGATACGATGAACTCGTCACCAACCTCGTGACAACCCTGCACAACCGTACCAAACTCAACGCCGCGTGCGGTTTCCACAATAACATATTCGTCTTTTTTTATGTCGATACCAATCGGGTCAAAATAATAAATCTTTCCCGCATGTCTGAATCTGACTCCTATTACATTTACCATAAAAAACTGTTACTCCTTCTGATTATGTTCCAAATGTTACATGAACTGAAACAAAATAACGTACCTTCGACGTCAGCATCATCATATTACCATTTTACAACGAAAGTGTAAATACCCTTTTCCAATGCACCGTCCTTCATATGGTTACCGGTTACTATTCACAGTCGGGGGATAATGTCCGTAAGCCTGAAGCCCTCTTCAAGGCTTGCGGACATTATCACCCGACTGCGGAAGCCGGACCAAACACATAAAATCAGCCAAAAACTTTCATAAAGCATACCACAAAATCAGTGGCTCATCCGTAGATTTCAATGCTCTCTCATTTCAAAGAACAGCATCTCCAGTGCTACCTCAAATGCAACATTTGCCTTCAGTCTGTCTCTCACCTTAACGAAGCCCTCCGATATACGTCCAAGACCTTCATAGCCGTACACCACAGCCTTTTGCCTGATAACAGACAGTTCATCGGAAAATACGAGTCTGTCCGTTTCCTTTGTGGCTTTATATATCATAACATCTCTGAACCACATCTGCATCAAATCAAGGTAATCCTCAATTTTGTCCTTCTGTTCGGCCAGATTTGAAACCTCTTCGAGAATATCATGATGCTTCATGTTATCCACATCACGCATAAGTCTGATGCAGTCATCCTTTATTTTCGTGAATTCCTCATTACCCGCATAATTAAGGGCTTTACCGAGGCGGCCTCCCGAAAATGAAGCACATACCTTTGCAAAATAATCCGGAATCTGTTTTTCCTTCATCAGATAATCCGCTATCATTTTATTGTCCAGCGGTTTAAACTGCAGTGTCACACATCTGGACAGAATAGTCTGCAAAAAAGCACCCGTATTAGTAGCCAGGAGAATTATCACCGCATATTCCGGAGGCTCCTCAAGCGTTTTAAGGAGCGCATTCTGGGCCTGCTCGGTCATCTTCTCCGCATCATCGATAATATACACCTTATGACCGCCGCTAAAAGGCTTTATGGCAATATCGCCAATCAGCTGCTGCCTGATTTCATCAACACCGATTCTGAGTTTTTCATGTGTAACATAAACTATATCGGGATGGTTGTGACTTTCGCTCTGCATACAGGCAATACAGGTCCCGCACGGCTTTTCCCCTTCGCCCGTACACATAAGTGCTGATGCAAAGCACTCCGCCGTCATCATTTTTCCCGACCCGTTTTCTCCGCAAAAAATGTAAGCATGTGAAAGCTTACCCTGCTCCATTGCCGTCTGAAGATGCTTTTTCACACTTTCATGTCCCAAAATATCAGTAAATCCCTTCATAACCTTCCTCCATTTTCCTGTTCGCCGGCCTGACCGATAAAAAACTGCCGGATTATTTATCGGTAACCGTTCACAGTCCGGTCCAAAACATGAAATAAGCTTTTAGCTGCGAAGCAGGCAGGGCTTATGAATGTGTTTCGTCCGGACTGCGAATAGTAGCCTTCCGGCCGCAGCCTCAGCAAACGTCATCGATTGACTTCCGTCACAAAATCATGTCAAAATATCGAGTAAAAGACCTCTGATTTCATCGATACTGTTCAGTATCAGCATCGAATCCTGTTCATCCTTTATCAGTTCCTCCGCTATCAGGTCCAGCTTCTCATCCACAAGCCTGATCATACCGTAAACCCGGTGTCTTCCGCGTTTATCCAGAAAATTCTCTCGTGAGAACTTATGTGAACGGTTTACGATTTCGTTCATAAAATCCTTGATCAGCGAACGATATTTCCGCATATCACTGATGTCGCGTCTCTTTTTTATTTTTTCACCCTGCCCGGTAATCTCCTCCAGCAGGCCATTGATCTTTTCAGCCAGTGCGGATTCTTCTATGGCACTCACCAGCGTAAATTTAAAGCTCCCGTCGGCAGCTGCAGTATTCTGTGTATGTTCAACCTGATTTACAGGCTGTGTCTGATTTATCTTAATATCCATGAATTTACTCCGCCTCCCGGAAATCACCCAAAAATCAGTTTTTTTACACTCTCCACACACTCCCCGAGGTCTTCGTTGCAAATTCTGACCAACCCGTCCGTCTCGGCAAGCTTATCCTCTGAAAAATCCTCTGCATCCGCAAGAAATCGTCTGCAAAGCTCCGTGTACTTCGGATTCTTCTGCTGTCTTTCGCGCTTCACCGCACGTTCAAGACGCAATCCGTCATCCACCTCTATATATATCGGCACAACTCTGTCTTTTCCGTAATACTCTGACAACGATTTATATCCTTCCAGAGTCATAATCAGCAGATAATCCTTTTTTTCCGTATCAATCTGCCCGTCATCAGCAGTGAAATAATACCAGTCCCCGTACACCGTATGATACACTCTGTATTCAATAACCTTACCGCTGTCCTTCATTTTCATGAAAGAAGGTACATCCACAAAATGGTACTCGACACCCTCTGTTTCTCCGTCTCTGACCGGTCTGGTCGTATAAGGGCATACCGTCCCGATTCTGCTGCCCAGGCTGTTCAACAGCTCTTTATATACCGTATCCTTTCCGGTTGCACTTTTTCCCATCATACAGAAAATTCTGCCCATAGCAATCTACCTGCGTAACGGTAAACCTGCCGTTTCATTCACAGTCCCGTATCCGCATTCCTTTCTTTATTTGAAACAGTGCCTTTCCTCGTCATATCTGTAATCAGCCTTCTTCAGTTTCACAATAATTTCCTCTTTGTCGGCATCAAACGCCTCGCAGAAATCCTCCAGGCTGCTGAAATTATCTCTCAGCTGTGTATTGATAAAGCTTGCAAGCATATCCGGATTCTCCGGCAGCATAAAAACACCTTCTTTCAATTCTGTTCGGGCATCAGCAGATGTATGTACTTTTGACACCCTATCATAATACCACATTATCATAATCATGGGCACAAGCTGCACCGCGCAAACACGTAGCACAGCTGTTTTATTCCATCTGTTTTATTCTTGATCTATAATAAATGTTTTCCCGTTTTTACTTACATTTTTTGTCTTTAACAACAAATATTTTACGGTATCTATAACAAAATGTATTATTGATGAATATATTGCAGCAAGTAACATATCCCAACTGATAACAGGAATCATCGGAATGAGCATTGCCAGTAAATACTCGACAGAATGCAGAAGTACCCATGTATATTTTTTATCTTTTTTCTCCGCAATTTTTTCAGTTTGAAAATAAAAATCACCCAAGATGTGACCAATCATTAACAGTAACAAATAATTATATATCACAGTTCTCCTCCAATTTACTAATGGCTTCTTCGACTGTATTTACCGCATTTACATATACTATGTACTTACCATCAGCTAATCGCCGCGCAATTGTAGACTGGCTTGTATTCATCCTTAATGCGCACTCCTCCTGACTGCCTTGGTTAATCATCATGTCCCATACTGTGCATCTTTGCTTTTCTGTCCAGTTATCTTCAATCATTTTTATCAAAGATAATAATGTATTAATTTCCTTTATTTCAAAAATATTTTCATTTGCATATGATGAAATCTGAATATCCGGAGCTTGTGTTTTCATTTTCTTTTCGTAATCATGAATTTTCGATATTAAATTTCTAGCCGCATAGAATGCCGGTCCATCAGCTCCTATCGCTGCCTCCTTATTAATTTTTGTCGAAATCTCTCCAATTCCAATCCCAATTCGTATCTTTACCGGATGTAATTCCCTTTGTATATACTTTACTATTTGAA
This sequence comes from Lachnospiraceae bacterium, assembly GCA_045617345.1. Taxonomy (GTDB): domain Bacteria; phylum Bacillota; class Clostridia; order Lachnospirales; family Lachnospiraceae; genus RUG11977. The sequence goes on from JAZLIK010000085.1 coordinate 4,305, forward strand.
TAATACTATTAGAGTTTAATAACAACCCCTGAAATTCATCGCCTAATGTAATTAAAAACTTGGCTGCTATATCAATGCTATACATTCTGTTAATATCATCCAAAACTCTTTTTAATTTTTCCTGTACATCATCTCGATTAGATAATGTCTTTGACTCCTTAATATCTCCAATAATTGCATAGTGTATCATACAACACCTCCATGCACATTATGCATTTTTTTTGCATATTGTCAGATTATGCATAATTAACAAATATGCCAACAAGCTCATTTAAGTCTGCAACTACATAAGCCGCCTGTTCATCCTCGTCACGAACCTGCCAATACTTTCCAAATCCCTGCTTAATCCAAATAGTTTTCTTTCCCCATCTTCCACCGGGAAGGTGTACCGACTGGTACATATATACATATTAATGACCGTTAATGCACTTGATTTCAGTACAGAATCCCGGACGATATTTACTGATTTCTTCAGGTATTTTTGACGATGCCACGTATTGGTTCTCCTATATTTATGCCGGTAATATCCCAAAGAATAGGGTAGCACTTTTTTGAAGAAAAAGCAAGCGTAGAATGCCGACAAACCCAATATTTACAATGGTTTAACGCGTTTTAAACAACTTGGCATGTATTGGTCAAAATAGATTTACATATCGGTAATAATGTTAATGCTTGTTACAGAGTATTAGTCTTTGCGTCCTTATTTCGTGCACATAAACGGTTTTAACGAACTTGCCCTTGTATTTCCGCTCTTGACCCCAATAGGAATTACCATACCTTCTTTAACTTTAAAAAACCTTGCAACAGTTTTTTTATCGGTGTATAATTTATTTCGGAGGTTTGGGTATGAGTCTGAAAAAGCGCCTTGTCATGGCATTTATTATTATTGTCGGCGTACCGATTTTACTGTTTTCGATTATCGCCGTTTTACCAAATTCAAATAAGGGAACAGACGACAGCATTCTGATGATGCCGCCCGATCAGGCCCTCATTATTTTTATGCTGATTATCTGTATCACCGCATGTGTTCTGGTCTTCTGGCTATACCGGAGTGTCGTACAGCCACTGAATGTCCTGACCGAAGCCATCGAGCGTATCCGCGGCGGAGACTTTGAATCCTCCCTGCCCGATATGCCCGCCCAGACAGATGAGCTTGGAAAGCTCTGCCGTGATTTCGACGACATGCGACTCCAGATAAAAAGCTTTCACGATGCGCGAGAGTTGCATGAACAGGGCACACGCGATATGATTACCAATATTTCGCATGACCTGAAGACTCCTCTCACGGCCATCAAGGGTTATACCGAGGGAATTCTCGACGGAGTGGCCGATACTCCCGAAAAACGTGAAAAATACCTGAAAACCATTTACACCAAGGCTTCCAGCATGGCAGTTCTCGTTGACGAGCTGTCGCTGTATTCCAAAATTGACACCAATACAATTCCGTATTCGTTTACCGAAATTGATACCGATAAATTTTTCAATGACTGCGTAGATGAAATGCGACTCGATACCGAGTCCAGGAACATCATTCTGACGTACACAAGCATGGCCGAATTCGGTCAGAAGATGTGGGCGGACCCCGAGCAGCTTCGTCGTGTGGTCAGCAACTGCATAAACAATTCCATCAAATACATGGACAAACGAAACGGACTTATCAACATCCTGACTTCATGTGACAGTGAATTTGTCCGAATCAGTATCTCGGACAACGGTATCGGCATAGAAGAAAAGGATCTTCCTTACATTTTTGACAGATTCTATCGTACCGACTCCTCCCGTAACTCCAAAAGCGGCGGCTCCGGTTTAGGTCTTGCCATTGTAAAGAAGATTATCGAAGACCACGGCGGCACTATTTCCGCCAAGAGCGTGGCACACGAGGGCACCACTATTACCTTCACAATTCTTCGACCTGAACGTGAAAGACCGAAGCAGCTCCCCGAGAATTCCGGAGCAGGTGCCAATTAATTCTGTAAGAGGGACATAACCATGGATAAAATTTTACTTATTGAAGATGAGCTCGAAATTGCCGAGCTTGAAAAGGACTACCTGGAACTTTCAGATTTCAGTGTTACCATTGAAAATAACGGCACCGCCGGACTGCAGCGTGCCCTGAACGAAGAATTTAACCTGCTTATTGTGGATCTCATGCTTCCCGGAACGGACGGTTTCGAAATCTGCCGTCAGGTTCGCGGAAAGACAAATATACCCATTATCATCGTGTCGGCCAAAAAAGACGATATCGATAAAATCAGAGGGCTCGGCATGGGTGCCGATGATTATATGACCAAGCCCTTCAGCCCCAGCGAGCTCGTTGCACGTGTAAAAGCACATCTGTGCCGTTATGAGCGTCTGGTCGGAATGAACAGTGAACATCAGGAAAATGCAATCATTGAGATACGCGGTCTGAGAATAGACAAAACAGCACGCCGTGTCTATGTTGACGGTGATGAAAAGCAGTTCACCACAAAGGAATTCGATTTACTCACATTTCTTGCCGAGCATCCAAACAGGGTATTCTCAAAGGAGGAGCTCTTCAGTGAGATTTGGGATGCCGATATGATCGGAGATATTGCAACAGTTACCGTGCATATCAAAAAAATCAGGGAAAAACTCGAACTTCCCGAAAATCTTCCCCAGTTCATCGAAACCATCTGGGGTGCAGGCTACAGATTCAAGGCCTGAACGCAAGCAATTAAAGGAGTATTGTCATGCCTACCACCAAAGTTGAAGATATACTGAAAAAAATACATATCGTATTTGCCAAGGGCAAAACCATCGGTGACAATCCTGACAGAATCGTTCTCTCTAAGTCTGAGATGTTCGCCCTTCTGGAGCAGCTGAACGAGGCAATGTACGAGGTTCTCGATAAATATGAGGCCACCACCCGAAGCAAGGAAAAAGCCAAGCTCGAGATGGAACGTCAGGCCTCCGAAATAGTTATAAAGGCCAAGCAGGATGCCGATGACGTACATGCTGCATCCATTCTGTATACAGACGATATGCTGGCCGAAGTCAGCGGCGCAATTGCAGACGTCACCGAAGCCATGAAACGCGAATACACACTCTTCCTTCAGAGAATGGACGAGCGCCGGCAGGCTCTTCAGACTGACCGTGATGAAATCAATGTCCGTCTTGATTCTCTTCATGACAGGGAATTCTATCTGAAGACTCTGACCGATTTACGAAACGAGGAAGAAGATTACGCTGAAGAGGAAGACTCCGCTGAAAACGAAGCTTCCGAAACCGACGAAAAGGACAGTACCGCTGCAGTACGCCCCCGTCACAAAAAGCATGGCACCAAGCCGCCCGTTGAACCCGACGAGGAATGGCCGGAAGAGGAGAAGCCTGCACCTCCCGTCATCCGTGTAAACAAGCCCGGCGAAAACAGCGGTGTCCAGATGTCTACACGTAAAGACAGAAAACGAAAGCCTGTGGAAAACGGCACGCAGACCGGTGAAAAGCTTTCTCCCGAGGAGCTGGAAAATCTGTCCGAGGAGCAGCTTGCCGCCCTGGAGAACTCCACTCCCGCCTACGGTGAGGGATTTACGGCCGAGGATTTTCCTAATCTCGATGCCGAATACGAGCAGTTTAAGGAGGAACAGGGCCTCTCCGAAGGAGATAATTCCGAGCCTCAAAAGAAGGGATTTCTGAGCTTTTTCGGCAAAAAAAACAAGAAGAAATAAATATGTACAATTATTTCAATTATTCCGATTCCTTTTCGGCAATTTTGCCCATATTGACTTGATTTTATTGGTATGCTACAATGGTATTATCTTTTTCCAATAGGAGGAAACCATGAAAAAAGTCGGAATTGTAATGGGTAGCAAAAGTGACCTTCCCAAGCTTGAAGGCGCTATCTCAACTTTGAAAAAGTTTGATGTTCCATACGAAGTTCATGTCTGTTCTGCACACAGAACTCCGCTCGAAGCACAGCAGTTTTCCTGTCATGCCAGAGAAAACGGATTCGGTGTCATCATTGCGGCTGCAGGTAAGGCTGCACACCTGGCCGGAGCTCTTGCGGCAAACACAACATTACCGGTTATCGGTATTCCTGTAAATGCATCTTTAGGCGGTATTGATGCGCTTCTTTCCACTGTTCAGATGCCCTCGGGTATTCCTGTGGCAACAGTAGGAATAGATGGCGCTACCAATGCCGCTTTGTTGTCTATAGAAATTCTTTCTGTCACCGACGACGTTCTGGCCGAAAAGCTTGCCGCCGAAAGACAGAAAAACACTGACGCGGTTCTCGCGGCAGATGCGGAAGTATCATCCATGCAGTAACGGCCGGAACGGAATTCGGTTAACGTTTCCGTTCACAGTCTTTTTATCGTTACTATTCACAGGCTGTCCGGCTCCATAATCAGCTGATAATGCCCGTCCGGACTTCAGTCTTGCGTTCATTATCAACCGACTGTGAATAGTAACTGTTTATCCAATCTATCATGCTTCTTTCAGCAGAAAGGAATCACTATGAGTAATTTACATGAAGAATGCGGTGTTTTCGGTGTTTATTCACCCGAGACCGCCGATCTTGCATCAGTATGCTATTACGGACTTTTTGCACTTCAGCACCGCGGTCAGGAGAGCTGCGGTATCGTCGTAAATGATGACGGAGTTTTCAGTACATATAAGGATCAGGGTATCGTACACGATGTTTTTACTCCCGATGTTGTCGCATCTCTCGGCGAAGGAAATATGGCCGTCGGTCATGTCAGATACGGTGCCACCGGAGATACCGGACGGGCAAACGCTCAGCCCATGGTTATTAACCATGTAAAGGGTCACATGGCACTTGCGAATAACGGTGCTCTTGTAAACTATGGTGAGCTTCGTAAGCAGCTTGAGCTCGAAGGCTCCATTTTCCATTCTACCAGCGACTGTGAAGTCATCGCGTATGTCATCACAAAGGAAAGAATCAATGCCGGCTCTATCGAAGAAGCCATCAACAATGCCATGAACAGATTAAAGGGTGCATACTCACTGGTTATCATGTCCCCTTCAAAACTCATTGCGGTTCGTGACGAATACGGTCTTCGTCCTCTCTGCTACGGTCAGCTTCCCGACGGTAAATATATCGTTGCCTCCGAAAGCTGTGCACTTGATGCCGTAGGCGCAAAGCTTATCCGCGATGTTCTTCCCGGTGAAATCATTATCTTTGACAAGACAGGCGTACATTCAATTACCGATCACTGCAATAAACAGAGACCTTCAATGTGCGTATTTGAATACATTTACTTCGCGCGTCCCGATTCCGTTATCGAGGGCACCTCTGTTCACGAGGCAAGAGTGCGTGCAGGCCGGTATCTTGCAAAAGAGAATCCCATTGATGCCGATGTTGTCATCGGTGTCCCCGATTCAGGTCTTGACGCTGCCATCGGTTATGCTCAGGAATCGGGTATCCCTTATGAGCTCGGCTTTATCAAAAACCGTTACATTGCAAGAACGTTTATCGCGCCCGGTCAGAAGTCGAGAGAGAATCTTGTCCGCATAAAGCTTAACCCTATTTCAAATGTGGTAAAAGGCAAGCGTGTAGTTCTCATCGATGATTCAATCGTTCGAGGCACAACAAGTGAGCGTATCGTTCGACTTATTCGTGAAGCAGGAGCAACTGAGATTCACATGCGCGTTACCGCTCCTCCCTTCCTTAATCCCTGCTACTACGGCACAGACGTTCCTTCACGTGAACATCTTATTGCATGCACTCACAACGCTGAGGAAATTGCAAAAATCATCGGTGCCGATTCAGTCGGATTTTTGAGTAAGGAAGCAGTTAAGCTTATCGCAGCCGACAGCAACTGTTCTCATTTCTGCGATGCATGTTTTACCGCCGACTATCCTACTTCGGCACCTATCCCTTACGAAAATAAATATCAGAAAAAGATTTCAGAGAAATAACTAAATAAATATAAAGGATGGAGAGAATATGAAAAACAGTTTCAGTGAAAGCTACAAGGCTGCCGGTGTTGATATTACAGCCGGCTACAAGGCAGTTGAACTCATGAAGAGCCACATCGCAAGAACCACCACTGCTGAAGCAGCTCCCGATATAGGAGGTTTCGGCGGTCTTCTCGTTCCCGATCTGACCGGTATCAAGAACCCTGTTCTTGTCAGCGGTACGGATGGTGTCGGCACCAAGCTCAAGATAGCCTTCATCATGGATAAGCACGATACCGTAGGTATCGACTGTGTTGCCATGTGTGTAAACGATATCATCTGCTGCGGCGCACGTCCCATGCTTTTCCTTGATTATATCGCATGCGGTAAAAACGACCCCGAAAGAATCGCTTCCATTGTTTCCGGTGTAGCTGAGGGCTGTGTTCAGGCAGGCTGTGCACTTATCGGCGGTGAAACCGCAGAAATGCCCGGCTTCTATCCCGCTGACGAGTATGACCTTGCCGGTTTCTCAACAGGTATTGTTGACCGCGACAGCGTCATCGACACAAAGAAGCAGAATTCCGGTGATGTTATTATTGCACTTCCTTCAAGCGGTGTTCACTCAAACGGTTTTTCACTCGTCCGTAAAATTTTCAATATCGAGCACACCAATTTGAATCTTCCCATCGAATCACTCGGCGGAAGGACTCTCGGCGAGACACTTCTCACCCCTACCAAAATATACGTAAAGCCTGTTCTCGAGCTTCTCGGGAAGGTCACCGTAAAGGGTATCTCGCATATTACCGGCGGGGGCTTCTACGAGAATATTCCCAGAAGCATCCGTGAAGGTCTCGGTGCAAAGATTAAGCGTTCGGATGTACGCGTTCTTCCCATTTTTGAGCTTCTTGCTTCAGAGGGACATATTTCCGAGCATGATATGTTCAATACCTTCAACATGGGTGTCGGAATGAGCATTATCGTAGCTCCCGAGGACGCAGATACCGCTATTGCCGCACTTAAGGCAGCAGGTACCGACGCATATGTTATCGGTGAACTTTCAGACAAGGTTGACGGTATTGTAATTGAATAATCCCGTACAGGGGACAACGTTACTATTCACAGTCGGGTGATAATGAATGCATTTTGTCCGGACTGTGAACAGTTACGTTAATAAATAACTGCTATTAAGCTATACGGAGAAAAACATGAAAAAAGCAAAAATTGCCGTCATGGTTTCCGGTGGCGGAACGAACCTGCAGGCACTTATCGATGCTGCCGGCAGAGGCGAAATCCCCCACGGAGAGCTGACTGTTGTTATTTCAAACAAACCCGGAGTATTTGCGCTTGAACGTGCCCAAAAAGCCGGAATTGCCAACTGTGTCGTAGAAAGAAAAGCGTATCCCGACAAGGCTTCCTTCGAGGCCGAGGTGCTGAAGAAGCTTAAGGAATACGATATCGACATGATTATTCTGGCGGGTTTTATGCTTATCTTCTCAGAGGATTTTGTAAAGAATTATCCCGACAGGATTATCAATATCCATCCGGCTCTCATCCCCTCCTTCTGCGGTGAAGGCTTTTACGGACTTCATGTTCATGAGGCCGCGCTTAATTACGGTGTAAAGGTTACGGGAGCTACCGCCCACTACGTTAACGAGGTTTGCGACGGCGGGAAAATCATTGCACAGAAAGCGGTTGAGATTATGGAGGGTGATACACCCGAAATTCTCCAGAAACGTGTAATGGAACAGGCTGAGTGGATTATTCTCCCCCGGGCGGCCGAAATTGTGGCAAAGAAACTCAGTGAGGGCTGATACAGACGGCTTGTAAATTTGCCTGATACGTTTTAGATTCACACAGACGGCTTGTAAATTTACCTGATACGTTATAGATTCACACAGACGGCTTGTAAATTTACCTGATGCGTTGGTAATTTACTCAAACGGGTAGTTTACCGGCAGGTTTACAGATATTTTCAACAAACAGTGAAGATCGTACAAAAACGTTCAAAGAATTAAAATATAACAGAAAGGATTGCGCTGAAAGTTAACCCTTTTGTAAATGGTATAAAATCGTTACCATTCTCACCCGGATGGTAACCAGGTATTACATAAAGACAGCTTCGGTGCCTTAAAAAAATGTCAGAAGACAGAACAAAATATATATCACCTCTTTCAACACGTTATGCCAGCGACGAAATGCAGTATGCATTCAGCGACGAGTTCAAATTTCGCACCTGGAGAAGGCTCTGGATTTCACTTGCAAAGTCAGAACAGAAGCTGGGACTTCCCATTACCGATGAACAGATTGCCGAACTCGAAGCACACGCAACCGACATCGATTATGATGTGGCAAGAGAAAGAGAAAAGCTTGTACGTCACGATGTAATGAGCCATGTTTATGCTTACGGTCAGGTTTGTCCCAAGGCAGAACCCATTATCCACTTAGGCGCAACCTCCTGCTACGTTACCGATAACACCGATGTTATCGTACTTCGCGAAGCTTCAAAGATTATCCTCAAGAAAGCAGGTCAGGTCATCAAGAACCTTTCGGAGTTTGCCGAAAAGTATAAGGCTCTTCCCTGCCTTGCTTATACACATCTTCAGCCCGCGCAGCTCACAACAATGGGCAAGCGTGCCACACTCTGGCTCAACGAGCTGATAATGGATGTTGAAAATCTTGAATACCAGATGAGTAAGCTGAAGCTCCTCGGTTCAAAGGGTACAACTGGTACTCAGGCAAGCTTCATGGAGCTCTTTGAGAATGACGAAGCAAAAGTTAAGAAGCTCGAGGCACTTATTGCAGAAGACCTGGGCTTTGAAGCATGCATGCCCGTTTCCGGACAGACATATTCCAGAAAGCTTGATTCCTTCTTCCTGAATGTTCTTTCGGGCTTTGCACAGAGCGCATATAAGTTTACACAGGATCTCCGTATTCTCCAGTCCTTCGAGGAAATGGAAGAGCCCTTCGAAAGCACACAGATCGGTTCATCAGCTATGCCTTACAAGCGCAATCCCATGAGAAGTGAGAGAATTGCCGCCCTGGCACGTTATGTCATCATCGATTCACTGAATCCCGCCATGACATCCGCTACCCAGATGTTTGAGCGTACCCTCGATGACTCGGCAAACAAGAGAATCAGCGTAGCTGAGGCATTCCTTGCAGTTGACGCAATCTTAAATATATATATAAACGTTTCCTCCGGACTTGTCGTTTATGACAAGGTGGTTACTCGCCGCGTAATGGAAAAGCTTCCTTACATGGCAACCGAGAACATCATGATGGAATCGGTTAAGCGCGGTGCGAACCGTCAGGAGCTTCACGAGCATTTAAGAATTCATTCTCATGCTGCTGCCGCAGGCGTAAAGCTTGAAGGCAAGAGCTGTGACCTTATCGACAGAATTGCTGCCGACCCCGCTTTCCTGCTTTCGGAGGAGGAGCTTCGTGCGAACCTCGATCCTTCAAAGTACACAGGACGTTCGGTATCACAGGTTGATGAATTCCTCGCCGACTTTGTAAAGCCTGTTCTTGACAGAATCTACGAGGCTCCCGTTGAAAGCGTCCTGACAGTCTGATTGATCAAAGTTGCCTCAGGAAGCAGTACAGCATTTAGACCTCGTGACTTCTCATCATTGACAGTCTGATTAATCGAAGCCGCCCCAGGAAGCAGTACAGCAATTAGACCTCGTGACTTCTCATCATTGACAGTCTGATTAATTGAAGCCGCCCTTGGAAGCAGGCTTCCGGTCAGCTCACCCGCTATTCGCTCAAATAAGCTTTCAGATGCGAAACTGCGACTGGCTGCGTAGCAGGCAGGACTTATAAATTCGTTTCGGACAGAATTTGAATGATAACCAACCGTAAAATTCGGTCGAAAATCCAAAGAAAACTCATATTTACTGAGCTTCGCGGACCGACAGATTCAGTTTCAGAAAGGAGCTCAAATGCTCGAATTCAGATATGATACCCAGCTTCTCATCGACGGTCACGACCTCGACGAGGACAAAATTAACGATTACATCACCGCGAATTTCAAGGGCGACTGCCTTCTTGCAGTCGGTGATGAAGACATGATAAAGATTCATTTTCATACAAATGAACCCTGGAAGCTTCTTGAATACTGTGCTTCACTCGGTGAAATCTACGATATCGTCGTAGAAGACATGGACCGCCAGACACGCGGACTCCACGGCTGAAACATCCTCGGAAAACAGACGGATATTAATTTTCACACACGAAAGGACACGGATTATGACCAATTACACAGTAGCCGTCATCGGCTCAGGCGGACGTGAGCACGCCATCATCAAGGCAATCAAAAAAAGCTCACTTGTAAAGAAGATTTACTGTCTCCCCGGAAACGGCGGAATCGCAGCCGATGCTGAAACAGTTAACATCTCTGTTATGGACACTCCGGCGATTGTTGATTTCTGTAAGAATAACGACGTTAATTACGTTATTGTTGCTCCGGACGATCCTCTTGTGGCCGGAACCGTAGATGCCCTGAACGAAGTCGGAATCCCCTGCTTTGGACCAAAGGCCTGCGCTGCCATTATTGAAGGAAGCAAAAGCTTTTCAAAGGATCTGATGAAGAAATACAATATTCCCACAGCTGCCTATGAAGTATTCACCGAATGCGACAAGGCGCTGAAATACCTTGAGACCTGTGACCTTCCCATAGTAGTCAAGGCCGACGGACTCGCTCTCGGAAAGGGAGTTATCATCGCCGAAACGCTTGACGAAGCAAAGGAAGCCGTTACATCAATGATGGAAGGCGGCAAATTCGGAAAAAGCGGACTCAAGGTTGTCATCGAAGAGTTCCTCACCGGACCTGAAGTATCCGTTCTTTCATTTACCGACGGAAACGTTGTGGTTCCCATGATTTCCTCAATGGACCACAAACGCGCACATGACAATGACGAAGGTCTCAATACCGGCGGTATGGGCACCATAGCTCCCAACCCCTATTATACAAAAGAAATTGCCGATGAATGCATGGAAAAGATTTTCCTTCCCACCATCAATGCCATGAAGCAGGAAAGCCGCGAATTCAGAGGCTGCCTGTACTTCGGACTGATGATTACCCCGAAGGGACCGAAGGTTATCGAATACAACTGCCGTTTCGGAGATCCCGAGACTCAGGTTGTACTTCCGCTGTTAGAGTCCGATCTCTTCGAGATTATGCTCAGCACCACAAACGGCACCCTTGCAGATACACCCGTAAAGTTCTCGGATAAATCGGCCTGCTGTGTTATTTATGCTACAAAGGGCTACCCCGAGCATTATGAAAAGGGGCTTCCCATGGAATTGCCCGCCGATGAAGAAAACGGTACGATTTATGTGGCAGGTGCAAAGCTTGCAGAGGACGGCTCACTCCTTTCAAACGGAGGAAGAGTTCTCGGAATCACAGCTGTTGCCGATTCACTACCTCTTGCAATAGATGAAGCTTACAAGCTCACCCGCAAGGTTAAGTTCGATGGCGGCTTCTACCGCAATGACATCGGACAGCGTGCACTGAGGGCACTGAAATAAATTTTTTCAGCAATGCAATATTTTACGGAAATTCATTGATTTTCAGCAATGCAGTGTTTTACGGAAATTCACTAAATTTCAGCAATGCAGTGCTTTACGAAAATTCACTGATTTTCAGCAATGCAATAGTTTACGGGAAATTCGAAATGAAATAACGTTTTCAGACTTGATAAGTCATATGGGATGATAATCCTTCCGGACGTGATTTATGCATGCATAACGCTCCGGCATACATCTGAACAGGTCTGTCAGCAGTTATATAACATACAAAATAAGCGAAAGGAGACGCTCCCGGATGTTCTACCCGGGCAGCAATATATCATGGTTTACAGAGTTTATGTAGAAAAGAAACCCGGCCTTGATCTTGAAGCCCAGTCACTTCTCGGTGACATCAGCTCTCTTCTTCAGATTAACGGTGTTTCCAAGGTTCGTCTTCTCAACAGATACGACGCCGAAGGTCTTTCAAAGGAGCTCTTTGACTTAAGCTGCAACACTGTTTTTGCAGAGCCTCAGCTCGACAACACTTATCCCTCTATCTCTTTCGATGCAGAAAGATGCTTTGCGGTTGAGTATCTGCCCGGTCAGTTTGACCAGCGTGCTGATTCAGCAGCTCAGTGTATCCAGATTATTTCAAGAGAGGAACGTCCCACAGTACGTACCGCCCGCGTTTATCTCATTTACGGAGATATTTCCGACAGCGATTTTGAAGCAATCAAGCATCATGTAATTAACCCTGTGGAAGCCCGCGAAGCTTCTCTTGATACTGTTGAAACTCTGAAAATCAATTATGACTGCCCCACAACCGTTACAACGGTCAACGGCTTCATCGATCTCGACAGAGACGGTCTCGACAATATGGTAAAAACACTCGGTCTTGCCATGGACCTCGATGATATCACCTTCTGTCAGGAATATTTCAAGTCAGAAAAGCGTAATCCTACCATCACGGAAATCAGAATGATTGATACCTACTGGTCGGATCACTGCCGTCACACCACCTTCCTTACAACCATCGACAGCGTACCCTTCGAGGATAAGGAACTTGAAGACGCATACAACAACTACATTAATCTTCGTAAGGAGATTGGTCGTACAAAGCCTGTAAACCTTATGGATATTGCCACCATCGG
>JAZLIK010000086.1:0-28359 GCA_045617345.1 Lachnospiraceae bacterium
ACGTTCGATTAAACATATGTTCTGTTTTACTGTCCAAACAACGCAATTTCCTATAAAGCAAGAAAGCATGTCGTTTGCGACATGCTGCGCCGCTTTTGCGTCGCGTCAGCGACAAAATACCGCTGCAAAAGCGTGCGCATCTTCGCGGAGCGTTTTTTTACTTTATAGGACGTAATTTCCTATAAAGTAAATAAATCAGGATTTGCTATCTGACTATGAATGTTGTGAATAGTAACGATTTAATAATCTGTGAATGTAAAAATACAGATATATAACTATTTTTAACGGAGTCTCAATATGAATGAAAAAACAACAGGCAGACTTGATACGATACTCAAGTCTGCCAAGCTGAAGGATTTTGATAAATATGTAAATCAGGAGCTCAGTGAAGAGCTTCCCACTCTTTCCGATTACCTGAAAGGATATATAACACAAAAAGGCCTGAATACTTCGACTGTCATAAGAGACAGTCTCCTCTCCGCCAATTATGCATACGCCATTTTAAACGGTCACAAGGCCAACCCGGACAGAGACCGCATTATTGCCCTCTGTCTCTCCATGCACATGACTCTTGTTGAGGTTCAGCGTGCTCTCAAGCTTTGCAATGCAGGCGTTCTCTATGCTAAAAACAAACGTGACGCCATCATTATCATATGCTTCAATTCAGGTGTATACAACATTATGCAGCTGAATACTTTTCTCGCCGACAACGGTCTGAAAATACTGCAGACCTCACGTGATGCCGCTTACAGCGACAATGCTTCCGAAAAACAGTAACCGTGTAAACAGTTTCTGTTCAAATTAATCCTCGTCCCCAAGTCCGTTTAGAATTACCTCATTAATCGTCTGTTAAGCGGATTCCGACATTTTTTTATCTATCCACCTGTCCCTGTCAGCCAGAATAGCAAGCATCTCATCAGCCACTTCCTTAGCCGGAAGCTGTGAATAATGCGACAGATATCCTATCATTCTGGTCGCCGTAAAATCCGTATTAAGTTCGTGACAAATCAGCCTGCTGAAATCCTCGGGATAACCGAGATTGAGCATAAGGCTGAATAGTTCCCTGCTTCTTTCGGAAGGCATATTTTTTCCTCCGTAATGTATGATGTTTGAATTCTGCTTACGATATCAAATGTTACTATTCACTGTTTGTCGAACGAATCCTGCAATGTATCCGCCTCCGCAGATTCGTTAAGCATTAATGGCTTATCATAGATGTTACCCAGTTTTTTCTTCTGCTGAACATATCTCATCCATGCGGTTACTCCGCTCAGAAACCATACGATTCCGACTGACCACCATATTCCCCAGAGTCCGATGGCTGCAATTCCCGTAAGCACAACCGGAACCACAAATCTTCCGATAACCTCGACTACCCCGTTCAGCAGTGCAAAGAACGAATCACCTATACCGTTCAAAACTCCTCTGACAACATATATCATTCCCAGGAAAATATAGAAGGCACTCGATATTTTCAAAGCCTTCGCTCCCATATCGATTACTTCCTGTTCCTTAACAAACAGTGACATAATATTTGAACCGAACAGCTGCATTACAGGAACCATGATTACGGTAAAGCCAATCATTATCCAAAGGCTCTTGTAATACCCGGTTATCATTCTGTCATTTCTGCGTGCACCGTAGTTCTGCCCACAAAAGGTTGCAAGCGCTGCGCTAAGTGTCTGATAAGGCTGGTGAATCATCTGCTCAATTCGACTGGTAGCCGTAAAAGCGGCCACAGTCACCTCTCCGAAGGTATTTACGACTCTCTGAAGAGCCATGCTTGAAATGGCAATGAGTGAAAACTGAAGTGAAAGCGGAATTCCAAGCTTCAGTGTTTTGTTTATCAGCGATTTATTAATTCTGATATCCTTCCTGTCAAGTTTAAAATACGGGTTTGATTTAAACGCATATATCAGGCAGGCCGCACCGGATACAAACTGTGCAATTACTGTTGCCACTCCTGCTCCGAAAGCACCCATTTCAAAATTATACACGAACAGAATGTCAAGCCCCGCATTCAAAATACATGAAAAAATCAGGAACACCAGCGGTGTTCGCGAGTCTCCGAGTGCTCTCAGCATTGATGAAGCCAGATTGTACAACGACACGAACAAAAGCCCGATACACTGTGTCTGCATATATGCACAGGCATCATCAATGATTACTTCGGGCGTTTCAAGCAGGTTCAACAGCGGACGTGTAAGTAAAAAAGCAAGTACTCCGACAAGAATCGGCATTACTGTCATGATGTAGCCCGTATTCGCTATACAGTTCTTTACGTCCCTTGTATCTCCCCTTCCGAACGCCTGAGAGGTAATGATACCTCCCCCCGAAGCGAGTCCGTTGCATAACGCAAAAAAGAAAAACGTAAGCGAGCCTGTAGCTCCGACTGCCGCCAGTGCATCCTTTCCCACAAACTGCCCTACTATGACAGAATCCACCAGATTATATACCTGTTGGAAAATATTGCCGATAAGCATTGGAATTGAAAATTTAATCAGAAGTTTCGTGGGGTTGCCTTCTATCATGTTCAGTGTCATATCCGAATCACCTCAAAAATGTAAACGTTACTGTAAACAGCAGACATTTACTGTATTTGAAACGAATCGGATTTTATCACACTCGTTTTTTTATGACAACAGACTATCTTGCACATAGACAGATGTATTTTGTTCGTTACCGTTTACATGCCTTAGGAAAGCACTTTTGGACAGACGTTAATCAGTAACCTTAAGGAATAATGCACCCTTATTTCCCTAATTGTATACTTGACTTTTACACACAAAAAATATACACTGTATGCGACTATGGAAGCTGTCCAAAACTTTTGAGTTAATCCACAAGCTGCGAAGCAGCGACTGACTGCGCAACAGGCAGGGCTTATGAATGCGTTTTGTACAGACTGGGAATAGTAACCGAAGAAAAGCGTGTATCATTAGGCGTCAGTTCTTTTGACGCCGTAATCATAATATACAATACGAGGAGAATCGACATGAAACAGATTAACAAAATACTGCTGGTTACTCTTTTGGCATTTGTTCTCACCGCATGCGGCGGAAAAAACACAAATAACGACGTTCCGGATAACAATGTCAAATCCACTGAAGCGGTCAGCCCCGTTCTTACCGACGTTCCCGCTGAAACGACACCGGAGGCTACTGCTGCTCCTGCTGTCACAGATACCGTAACACCTGAAATTACGAACGAACCCGTAACTCAGACACCGGATATTACCGATGTTCCAACCGAACCCGTTATCACGGGCAGCGACAATACAGGAAGTGATACCAATACTGTTACAGGCGACGGAAATGGCGAAAACAATTCTACGGGAGACGGTACAGACGAAACAGCTCCCAAAATTTCAGATATTCCCACACAAAATTCCGTGCCCGATACCGACACACTGTGTAACACCTATATAAACTATCTTGCTCAGGTTTACGCCGAAAGCCCCTGTCCCGACGATCTGGTATTTACCACCGCTGACATCAATAATGACGGAATCCGCGAGCTTCTCTATGCGGAAAGCAACGTCAATGCCGCAGGAGTCTTTGTCTGTTTCTACGATAACGGTTCCCTGATTTGTGTTGGTCCGTTCGGCTGTTACGGTGGATTTAAATACATCCCTTCAGACGGCAGAATTGTTTCTGCCGTGACCAATATGGAATTCGTAAACTACATGATATGCAGCATAGACAACAATTACAATGTAGTAATTCAGGATGAATTTTCTATTGAACCCGATTCAGAGAATGACAGCAGTCACTATCTGCATAACGGCACAGAGCTTTCACACGATGATTTTGTAACAGTCTTTGCACCGTACCAGGCTCTTGAAACAAGAGCAATCGATTACTATGACATGTACTGGTACTGTTGGTGCAATGATGAATTCGACCCCATCAGCGATCGAATGATGAATATGCTCACGCAGGAAAACGAAGACGGCAAAAGCTGCCGACTTATTATTCCCGAAGATGAAATGCAGAAGCTTATCGGAACCTGGGAAATCTATTCACATGAGATTGAAGGTGAAGTATATTACGCTGACAAAAACGAAATTACCGGCAAGGTAATCATTGACGAAAACTATCATGTCACCATTTACAGCTCTGACAGGGAAATCCGGTATAAAGACCTTGAGATGTTTTTCAATACCGAAACCTACAGTAATTATCTGGAGAATACCGACTGGTATGTATCTCTGTACGGAGAAAATCTTGGCGGCGATGAATTTTACATGAATGTCACCCCTGACGGGCAGCTTTTCATGAATTACATAAATACAGAAAACCCGGATTATTACATTTCCACATGGGACTTCTATAACAAAGTGTCCGAATAACTGATACCCGCATATCTGTTTGAATGTCTATTGTGACACCCCGGAAAAAGTTTGCTCTCCGAAGGCTGTCTAAAACCCATTCATAATCACATATCGAATTTTTATTTGTAAAATACCCGCGGTCTGTTCGAATCATTCGAACAGACCGCGGGTATTATTTTGCTCTTTCACAGGCTGAACACAATTCAGAAGCTCCGGTTCACTGTGTCCAACACTGCTTTCTCATACTCTGAGTGCTCCCTCAGTGCTTTTTTTACATCAATTGTATAATCCACAACAGTGCAGTGGGCATTTTCATCATCATAGTACTCTCGTATGCGTTTTCCCCCCAGAGCTTCCATAGTTTTCCATGAAGCCGGATTATCAATATCAGCATCCATAAACACTTCCTTTATGCCATAGGCATCGCAAACCTTAAGTGCAAGATACAGATTTATATTATTGTATCCTTTTCCACGTTCTGCAGGTCTTATGGAATAGCCTATATTACCGCCAAACTTTCTCTGGCGATCATTGAGTGCAAGACGAATGTTAATAATTCCCACAATTCTTTTATCACTGTTCCGCACCAGGAAATAAGTTCTGGCAGGCACGCGCTCCTCGTCCGGAACCTTCGCATAATCGTCTTCAAGCTTCTTTAGCCAGCCCTCGTAATCCTCCGTAAACATCTGAAGTCCGCCCGTGCCGTTAAAATTCGAACCGTATTTCTTAAACTCGTTGACAAAATCGATGGCGTCATTGTTTCTTGATATGTCCGGCACCTCAAAATAAAGCTTCTCCCCGGACTCATGGATATACATTCTGCTCATTTCAGGCTCGCCGTCCCCCTGAACCATGCATAAAAATTTCCATCCGTATCTTTCATAAAAACCTGTGTGGTCAGTGACCAGATATAAGGTATCTATTCCTTTTGAACTGCAGTCATCAACAACACATTTCAGAAGTTTTCCCGCAATTCCCCTGCAGCGATAGGATTCTTCCGTATATACCGCACAGACGTTGGGGGTCAGGTCTTTCCTGTCGTGAAAATCATTTTCTATAACGCCCAGTCCGCCTACTATCTTTTCCCTGTCCAGACACAGATACCATCCGTATTCCGTTTCACCGCTCAAATAGCTGTCCATGCACTCAAGATATGCTTCCGCAGGCACACCCCATTTGCTGTGAAACCATTCCGCAGCCATTTCCTTTATGTCCGGTTTTTCCCGCAAATTAATAATTCTATATTCTTCCACTGCCATACTCCTTCCGTTTCAAAAATATTCGCAATTATCTTCGCTGTCTGCCTTTAAATAAATTTTATCATTTGGAAGTATAAAAGGAAACCATAACGGTTCAACGACTTTTTATTTTAAGAGTTTTCAGATAAGCCTTATGCTCATCCGTCACCCTGAAGCTTTCCACAGCCTTCTGAATAGCCTTATTGTGTATCCATGTTTCGAGTTTTTGCTGTTCGATAAAGGGTATTATCGCATCGTACTGTTTAGCCAGTGCCGTAGCAAAATACCATGCTATTATCATTTTCAGATAGTAGTCCTCACCCTGTTTTTTACTTATGAGTTCCGCAAAACGAATGTCGAAATCACCCTCAAGAAATTCACGCATGAAAATGTTAATGGCATACCTTGCGGTATAAACATGGTCCGAATGAAGCCAGCCGGTTATAACCGGAATCAGCTCCTCATGATGTTTTCTGAAGCATCTTGGTGAAGACTGATCCGTAACCGCCCAGTTATCTGCATACGGAAGAAATCTGTCAAGCCCCTCAATGCATCTGCCGAAGTTCTTTTCCATGCATATAAGCATAATATGAAGCTGATTCTCCTCATAATATTTGTGCGGGAGTTCATTACAGAATTCTTCCTTTGCCGGATCCGTATAAAATTCCTTTGCCAATACCCTTATTACAGGAATTCTTACTCCGAGAATTGTCTCCCTGTCAATGTTTGGCACTATTCTGCTTTGAAATTGTCCGTATGCTTCATCGCGCAGTTCAAATAATCTGTCCGTAAAATACATCTTCTTTTCCTCATCGTATGTTCAGTTTTTTAATGCAGGCTTTTCAGCCCTCCTTAAGCCGTTTTCAAAGACTGACTCGCATCACCGGCATAATCAAAAACTCATTAGTCCGTTTGCTACCGTGAATAAAAACCGAAATTCACATTAATGCTTATCATTATAATCGTAAAACATTTCATCCGGCAGTCTGTCATATGCTTCAGTGTGCCCCCCTAAAGCGGGCTGCTGATTCTTTTATAGTGTCTGCTGATTAACATCTGAAAAATGTTAACCGGCAGACACTAAATAAGGCTACCTGGAACGTCCGCCACCACCGTATGAACCGCCGCCTCCCGATATATGGTGACCGCCGCCTCCTCCACTGCTGCCTGATGACGAAGAAGGAGGACTGTATTTTCTTGTAACATCCTTTTTAATGAAAACATCCCTGTTTTCGGTAAATTCGAGCGAATTACCGATGAGATACGTATCAAACTTGGTTGTAGTAAATCCCATTTTCTCCTTTCTGTTCTGCAAAACGTACGCAATGAGAATTATTACCGCAATAATATACGGCACAAAATGCCCGAGTCGCGGAATACTTTTCTCCGAATCCATGTAATATGCATAAGTATCGATAAAGTCTATGCATGCCTGGTAATAATCATCGTTTACGTGCATGTAAAAATCCGAAAGCGTACTGTCAATCATAGCAGAGGAAAATGTATCCTCGACAATACCTACTGTACACATCCACGTGTAAATCTTACTGGTCTCCGGCTCCCTGAAGATGTTGTCAACGAGAATGACACCGTCACCGGTCGCGGTCGTCCCGTCAAGCACATGCGGCGCATCATATCCGAACCGGTTATCTTCCCAGAATTTTTCGGCATAAACCATAACATATTTATCCGGTGTAATCTGTTCTGTATATTTTGCACGATATTCCGGTTCAAAGTCGGCCAGACTCTCATTGAGCGTTACAATAACAATATCCGTCAACGTGACCTTCTCCTTGGCATGTATATACTCTTCAAGCTGAACCTCCTCGGAATCGGTAAGCTGATTTGCAAAGTCGAAAACACGCTTATCACCGTAAACACGCTCTGTGTTCGGGCTTTCATAATAACTGTTCAGTACTTCCTCCCGGTCCTGCTTCCTTGAAATATAAAAAATCACGAAAAAAACCATTACAATACCTGTAAAAATAAATAAAGGCATCCAGTGTTTCAGGAATGTTTTCAAATCCTTTTTTAAATGTTCAGACATAAATGAATCCTCCAAAATCCAAATCCGCCGGTTCCATAATCCATTCAAAGACTGCTGTTCTCATTTCGGCAAAGTCATTTCATACGCCCTGCCTGCCGGCAATCAAAACAGAATTGCACCGATTATGCCAAAAATTGCATCCAGTGCCAGTCCCCATAATCCGGCGCAGACAATTCCGTATATGGCAACCTTCAGCTTTGATATCGGTGTTTTACCGATAACCTTTCCGGACTGACCGTTTATATAGAACTCGTAATAATTGCTTCCGTGCGTATAAATGTATTTCCAAACCGGGATAAGTGCAAACTCCGTTTTACCCCTTGTCAGATTCTGCTCATTAACCTCAGGAGCCGAAAGCGAAAATCTCGACATGGATTCCTTCATAATTGAGGTCGCGCTCCCGGCTATTTTTTTCTCGGCACGTTCAGCAAGTTCGTCTTCACTCATATTATAGGTTTCACCTAAAAATCCGGACATCACTCTCGGATCAAAATCAGTAAGAAGCTGATAATCAAAGGGTTCAAGCAAATCCATCGTATCATCGTACATTTCTTTTGAAGCATCAACCGGAACATTGTCATAATCTGCCCGCATCTCACGATACAGCTTATAATACGCTGTTTCGGTACAGTGATAATTTCCTTCCCACCAGCTGTTCGACGTAGTCGCATCACAGACATACTTACTGTCAACATGATATTCATACATAAAAAACGGCACATAGTATCCCTTCATATCAACCAGTGTTTTCTCACTCAGGAAAGACGAAGGCGTAAATATTCTGTCCTGAAACTCTTTCTCAAGTACTGCAACAACATCTTTCTTTGACAGCTTAAAGGGAATCACTTTGTCCGGCCTGTACTGACCTGAAACCCGCTTATCAAGAATAATATAGTTGCCGCAAAAAGGACATTGCGTTGCACTGGTAAATTCACCTGTCTCAAGCTCTCCTCCGCAGGAAGGACAGATTGTCAGTGAATCGTCACCTCTTTGTTCATCACAATCCTCACCATCGCAATAGGGGCAGTAAATGCGCTGTTTTTCAGGTGAAAAAACCATATTTCCGTTACAGTTTCTACATTGAAAATTCATATAAATCTCCATTCTGTGCCAGGCACAATTCCATTAACAGACCAAAAGAACTGAATTCCCTGCATGCATCTGACGTAATATTCGCATTCTGTTCATGACATGATTCAAGCATCAAAAATACGTTTTTTTTCGTCATGCCTTCTTGTAAGAAAAATAATGTACTTTATGACGCCAAAAACATGAAAATGTAGCCATTACTCTATCAGTATATACCATAATACATGCTTTTATCAACAAATAGTTGCAAAAAAAGAAGTCCGCATGATGTCGGGGACTTCTCTGTTCTTAACTCTGCTATATAAAAGCAGAAAGATAACCCACTGCCTTTAGGCGATGGGTACAAGCTTTGTCAGGTGCGGGGTACAATCCCCGTACCTGACAGCTGCGAAGCAGCCTGCTTTTAACGAGCAACAAGCGAAGCGGTTGCGAGTCTTAAATTGATATCTCATATACGGATAACCCGTTACTTTCACAGCCTGTCAAAACGCCTTTATCAGCCCTGCCTGCTACGCTGTCAGCCGCTACTTTGCAGCTGAAAACTTATTCGTTTGCCGCATATTTCTTCAATGCAATAACAATAACCGGGATCAGTACTATTTGTGCAATGATTCCGGGAATCGCAGTGAAAACGGCTCCCGACATAAAGGCTTCCCATCCAAATTCATACTGTCCTATTCCATAAAGAAGCACTCTCGCAGAACCCCAGATAATTCTGCCAACAATCATTGCCCCGATAAGTGATACATATACAAAAACATTCTTCTTGGGAAGTAACCTGTACAGCAGACCTGACACCAGTCCATAGCCCAGAAGCTCAAAGGACATAGCTATTCCTTTGGGAAGAATTTGCGGAACTCCAAACATTACAAATCTCAAAAGCGGAGCAGCAAATCCCACAATTGCTCCATAAACCGGTCCGCAGAAAAAGCCGCACAGAAGAACCGGTATGTGCATAGGGCAAAGTGCATTACCTATTTGAGGAATCTGTCCCGTCAAAAACGGAAGAACAAGTGCCAGTGCAAGAAACATTGCTCCGAGCACCATTTTTGAAATATTCCTGTGAAATGACATAATAAACCTCCCTGTAAAATACTGTGATTCTTTTTCAAACGGTCAAAAAAACTGTATCACTAATAATCTGAGACTCTATATACTGTTACTATTCACAGTCTGCCAAAAGCACATTAATAGGCCCTGTATATGATGCAGTCAGCGTGCTTTCGGTCTTTTTTTGTTACTATTCACAGTCTGTTCAAAACACATTCATAAGCCCTGCCTGCTGCGCAGTCAGTCGTCGCTTCGCAGCTGAAAGCTTATTTCATGTGTTTTGGCCAGCCTCCATAGTCGGATAATAATATCCACAAGCTCGAGAGCAAACTCTCGGGCTTGCGTTTATTATTACCCGACTGTGAATAGTAACCTTTTTTAACATTTATCCTTTATACAGTTCACTGACGGCAATCCTGTCAACCATGATAACCTCATCAAAATACTCCTTCAGTGTTTCATCATGACTGACCACAATCAGAAGTCTGTCAGCCGACAGCTCCGTCAGTTTCTTTATAATATCCGTACCAATCTCATGATTCAGATTCCCCGTCGGTTCATCGGCAAGGATAATTTCCGGTTTTTTAACCATAGCCCGCGCTATCGCTACTCTCTGCTTCTGCCCGCCCGAAAGATGCTTGACCTTTACATGTTTCTTGTCATATATTCCAAGACTTTTCAGACATTCATCAAGACCTGCGGTACTGATTCCCTCAAGATTCAGGATGTTCAGATTGTCCTCAACACTCATCTCGTCAAGGAGCTTGTAATCCTGATATATGTATCCGATGCTGTCAATTCTGAATCTGTCCTTCTTTTTCCTGTTCATGTCAGACAGAACTCGCTCTTCGTTCCCGTCCTTTAGAATAATCTGTCCTTCGGACGGTGCGAGTACACCTGCAATCATGTTAAGCAGTGTAGATTTACCACAGCCCGAGCCTCCGAGCAGCAGGTATTTCCTGCCAAACTCAAAGCTCAGGTCATCATAACTGATGGTAAGCTCCTGTGGATAGATACGTTTTATATTTTTACAGACTATTGATTTATTCATAATGCCACTCCGTCATTTTTTTACTGTTCACCGTCTGTCAAAAAAGTATTAATAAGACCCGGTAACCACGCATTCAGCTGATAGTAACAATATTTACAGCTCCCAGCCTGCTATCCAGTTTGCGAACTCGTTATACAATGCATCGTTTCTCTTTCCGAACTCTTCCGCATTATTTATAGTATATATGTCATCATATGTGTCAAAGGTCTCAACATATTTATTTTCGTATGTATATTCGCCGTTTTCGAGCGCAGCCCTTGCTTCGGCAGCAAGCTGCTGTGCATTTCTGATATTGTCTGCAAGGACAGAAACAAGCGGACTGTCATAGGCTTCCACTTCCGCAAGGATTTTTTCAAAATACCCGTCAGCACTGCACTCGGCATACTGAGTCGTCAGAAAATGAAGTGCATCCGATGCATAAAGATAGAACCCGGGACACTCATTCCCGTCTGCGTCAATATACGGATCAACAAAATAAGTATTCCATGCACATAAAAAGTTCACATAATCATACATTTGGTAAAGGTCGGTCACAAGCCCCGAATCAGCAATTTTTTGCCAGAGAGCCAGTTCCTCCGTAAGTTCCGTATCGGTAATGATACTGTACTCGCCGTCAGTGATTTTGAAAGCAAACTCATAACCGTAATCATCGGTAAAGAAGCTGTTTTCTTCGGCACATTCCAGTTTTCCCGTAACCGATACCGCCTGGTTGGTGAAATCGAATTTATCTCCTGACTTTGGATAAACCTCAAGAGTATTTGCCAGCTGGCTTGTATTCGGTACGCAGAACGGGCAGCTCTGGTACGGCAGGTTCATCAGAAAGATAAATGAACCGTCAGCCGGTGAACTTGTTGCAAGGTAACCGTTAATTGTGACCTGCTTCCCATTAAGTGATTTAAGATACTCATATGATGACGCGGCCTTGAAGCTGAGCTTCAAGGGACCGTTATCTGTTTTCCCGTCAGCATCGACAGTCACGCCGCCCTGTTTGTTTTCGCTGTTTCCCGTATTTGAAGTATTTCCGCAGCTTACAAGCAGCATTGCTACCATTATACATAAAATAATTCTTTTTAACATTTGTGTCGCTCCTTACGCAATAATGTGAGTATTAACACGATGATACAGATTGCTCTGTTATTTTCACGAAATGATGTAAATATTGAAAATCCGTTCATAAAGCCTTGGCTTGTTTCACTGTCACGAAATCTCCGCTGTTTGCTGTCATTCCCGGTTCAGTGCATGCAACATTTCGGTATTTCTGTCAGATGTCCTGCTTTCGTGCCATTACGGTGGTGCAAATGATGGTCGGAACAACCGATATTGACAGTACCGCCAGCAGAATAATCAGCTCCGCCGGATATACCTTTGCCGTATTTAGCACAACACCCATATCGGCCACGAAGCTGTCCATGCACATCAGGCAAATCCTGGACATACCGAACGCAAGCAGACACGACAGCAGGCCCGAACCGAAATTTTCTATAAAGTAAAGAAGATTTATTTTTTTCAAAGATACACCGATAAGCCTCATCAGCGATATTTCCTTTGCCGAATAATACATGTTTAACAGTGTGATGATACTGACTACCATGATGTTCATGGCAAGAATGATACCACACAGGATATATACGATGTACTTCGTCGTATTCGTTTCGTCAAGTACCGCTCTTACCGTAGCCATCGGCTCTATGCCCTGAAGTGTAAAGGAACAGCCGTCATCGTCAGCCCAGATTTTCCCATTGTATTCATTGACAAGTGTCATGGCCTGTCCGGGATTTTTTGTTTTTACAAGGAATGCACATACCATGTTTTCATCGGCACATCCATCCTCATCTCCGTGCCCTTCATGTTCATCTTCTTCATGACCGTGCACTTCCCATATTGACTTAAGCTGGGTAAAGACCGTGTTGTCATAAACGGTATGTGTCTCAGCGAGAATACCCGCAACCCTGAATGCCTGATGATGCTCCTCACCCACGGAATGAGAAGTATGAATCTCATCTCCCAGCGAAAGCCCGCAGGCTTTGGCAACCGAACTTCCTACCACAACCTCAAAGCAGCCGCTGTCATCAAACATCACGCCTTCTCCGACAGTCTTGGTCTGAAGATATGCCGATGTGGTTCCGACTACCGTATATCCATTATACGAATCGGCCATTGCAAAAGGAATAACTTCCCTGACACGCATGTCACGCTGAAGCTCAATCCCTATTTCATACGGTATTGTGCCGAGCGGTTCATCCGTGAAATACATTGTGTTCATCGCCAGCTGTGTGGCCGAACCGGCCGGTCCCACTATTGCCGAATAATACCCGGCGGTATTCGTAATTCCCTCCGACACCTGGTTTGATACATTATATGCAAGGACGGCAATACCGGCAGAAAGCGTGATAGACAGAATGACCAGTATCGTCTGTGCTTTCTTTGTAAGTATGTTTTTTAATGCAAACCTGAACAATTGATAACCTTCTTTCCCGCATGATGCAGCCTGCGTATCCGCAATCGCATTCATGACTGCTAAAAATCAGACGTCTGAATTATAGCATATAATATAACCAAAAACAATTGATTAAGCGTTACCGTTCACAAAACAGGTTACTATTCACAGTCTGTCCGAAACACATTCATAAGCCCTGCCTGCTACGCAGCTGAAAGCTTATTTCATGTGTTTTGTCCAGCCTCCATAGTTGGGTGATAATGAACGCAAGCCTTGAAGCAAGCTTCAGGCTTGTGTTCATTATCACCCAACTGTGAATAGTAACTACTATTTACCACATAGTAAAATGACAATTACTACAAGCCTGCTTGTAAAGTAATTGTCATTTTGGCTATGCGATGAGTAATAATTATTGCTGTCATCCGCTCTTTACCTGTAATAAACCGTTTCCCCATATCCCAGTTTGTTATCGTCATCTTCATACGTCAGAAACTCTACCCATCCGCCTGCACCGCAAACACCGTCATAATAGACCTGCAGATATAAATTTCCGTCGTCCTTCCACGGATCGTCCGCTATGCATAAACTTATGTTTTGGAAATCTCTCTTTGCAATACTTCCATCCTGTGATTTTGATGTATATGACACACACATACATCCTTCTTCATTTTTATAAAGACTGAAATACAGACTGTCATCCTCTTTCGAAGACCAGTATCCGTTGTATTTGTCATAGAGTCCGGCATTTCTTTCCTCAAATTCATTTTGTTGTTCTGTTTTCCATTTCTCGTATTCGTTTTCTTCCAAGATGCTTTCAGTCGTCCAAAAAATTATGAATCCAACCGAAACAAGCAGTATCACGCCCAAAAGCGCAATTATTAATCCGTGTTTTTTTATCATATATCTCCCCGTGACAGGAATCATCCCGAACGAACGATTCCATCTTTTCGTTAATCAGCGATCACTCTGATCGAACACTTTCATTTTTTGTTAATCAGCTGTCACTCTGATCGAGCGATTTCATTTTTGTTAATCAGCGATTGCTCTGAACAAACGCTTCTGTTTCTTTTTCGAGCAGTAAAAACACTTTTGCAACCAGATATCCATCTGCAATTGCATGATTCAGCCTTACAGAAACCGGCATCATTAAGCGTTCCCCCTCAGCCCGGTATTTTCCCCAGTTAACAATCGGGGCAAAGAAGAGATATCCATCCGGCAATTCTATGTTTAGTGAATCATACGACAGCCATGAAATGTACGATGCATCGAACCAGTTGGGATGATTTTTCGCATCAAGTCCATATTCACGTGTACTTTTTGCTTTTTCAATATCCTTTGCGGCATTTTCATAAAACACCTTATAATCCTCATAATACGTGGAGTATACCGGTGTACAGGTTTCGGTATCCTCGTGGAAAATATACTGTGTGGGATTAATCCGGTCGTAACAGATTACTTCGTTACTTTCCCACAGATATCCCATTTTGTAATCATCTCTCGAATTGAGAACCCTGCTTAAAATATATAAAAAATTGATGTAAAACTTTGTTCCCGTCTTGCGTGAGTGTTCCACAAGCTTTGTCACATCAATTCTTGCAGTCATGGATGTTGAATATTTGCAATCCTCGGAGAAATGCCTGAATACACCTTTTCTGTAATACTCATCCATATTTATAACACGATAATTCGCGCTCATATCAAACTCCTTTTCAAAACCCGCAACAGCTTCGCTTTCTGCTTCATATAAAGGTTGTAAGCGGAAAAGAACTTCTTTTTCCGCTTACAAATACTATTAATATATCATATACTTAATATCCGCAATCAGAATCAAACCCATTCATGTGCCCTGCACCGGTTATTGTTCACATTCTGTCCAAAACGTTTTCGTGTGCACTGTACCGATTACTGTTCACATTCTGCCCAAAACGTTTTCATGTGCCCTGCACCGGTTATTGTTCACATTCTGCCCAAAACGATTTCATGTGCACTGCACCGGTTACTGTTCACATTCTGTCCAAAACGTTTTCATGTGCACTGTACCGGTTACTGTCTGAAATCATAGTGGATAAATTCACTGTCATCCATAAAGGGAGCCGAAACAGATTCATCGGTAACTCCATACTCTGCAAAAACAGAATCCCGCTTTGCCATAATTTCAGCTTCGGTAATAATACTGATTCCGTCATTTGCACACTTTCCGATATATTCTTCGTCGGGAACTATCTCGTTATCCTCTTCATCGTAGAAAATGTAACTGCATTCTCTCAAAAGATGATTATACCAGGTCTCATCATCTTCATCCGATAACTTCCTGAAGGAATACCTCAAAAGAACAAGATTTCCGTTAAAGTTTTCAACTGAAGCTTCTTCTTTCAGAAATGAATCCGTAGGAAGTGCCTCGGCAGGAATCATTGCCTCCGAATATCCGAAGAAATAATCCGTGCTAAAAAGAAATCTCTCAACATTGTATTTATCATCGTAACTGTCTATATAGTATAAATTCACCGAATAATCGCAGCTGTTTCTGTTTCCTGTCAGTGCAATCATTCCCTTTTTCCCGATGTTTACATAAGTGCTTTCACCGGTTTCATAATTTGCCAGGAAATTACAGCCGTATCCGTCGTAGTCAAATATCATGTTTTCAGTATGCGGAGCATCCATTCTGTCAGGAGCTTCATAGGTAATCCTAAGGACCATATACGGCTTTCCTTTAAGCTCATTCTCTATAAATGCGTAACTCATGTCGGTAAACTCAAGCGTGACAGAATCTCTTTCCTCCAAAAACTCCTCATAGGACTCAACTATTTTCTTCAGAGTATACTGACCATTCTCCGTAAATCTGTTACAAAGAAGACCCAAACTGCTCGCTTTCACATCTCCTTTAAGGAAGCTCATATAGCCCTCTGCAATATCCCCGGCTAATTCATCCGGATTCTCCCCAATTGTTGAACTGTCGTCCCGGTAGTCCTCAACCTTCAATTCCTTGTAATCGCTAAATACCGGTGCCGACACGCATGCTTCGTCAATTCCAAGCTCCGAATATCTTTTATCTATAAGCTTTTCAATCTCATCATACGAAACTATATTGATTCCTTCAGACTTACATTTATCAATGTATTCGCTCTCCGGAATTACCGGATTGCCCTCGAAATCGCTAAAGGTATAGTATGCTGAACGCTGATAATCTCCGTACTTCGGGTAGATGTCCTCATTATACTTTTCAAAGCAGAAGATCTCCAGAGTATAACCCGGATCTGAATATTCATCTCCGACTTCAGTTGAAAAAAGTGATTTGGCATCAGTCGGAAGCATGTAGTCCGGAATCCTAAGTTCAGCGAGACCAAACACTTCATCCACCGCATACACAAATCTGTTTTCATTTTTTTCATCTATGTAATAATATGATGAAGATCCCAGATTAGCTCCGGCGCTTCCAATATACCGGTAATAGCCGCAGTCATTCAAATCTCCCTGACTTCTGTAGTATGTGCTTATATTTGTAATAAACTCAACGTTGCCTTCATTCTCTCCAAAAATAAGCTTTTCATTATGAGATTCATCATATTCATAACCCGATTCATAAACAAGATTAATCGCAAGAATAGGCTTATCTGCCGTTGCACGCTTAATAAATCCGTAGGAAATGTCCGATAAACTTAAAACCACGCCGCCGTTTTCATCAGACATGTAGCCTGCATAAGCACACGTAATATCTTTAAGCGAATAGGTTTCCGATTCCGAAAAGTACGCACATAACTTTTCAAGACCTTCTGCATTTATCTGTCCGTTAATAAAGCTCATAAAAACGTCAACCGTATTATCCCATTGATGCTTAATCTGTTCAGCATCATCGTCAGGGTTTTCGGGAACTTCCGCATTTCCCGTCTGAGACACATTGTCGGGCTTTTCGGGGACTTCCGCATTTCCCGTCCGAGACACGTCGTCGGGCTTTGAAGTAACATCCGAAGCAGGCTCCGCAGAAGGATTCGCATTTTCCTTCGGTGTTTCTGTTGAAGAAACTGTCGGTTTCTCTGCCGGCTGCTTTTCAGATGATGTAATTTCTTCGGCAGATGAATCCACAGCATTATTATTGCCGGAATTACTTCCGCATCCCGTCAGCATTCCCAAAATCAAAACACCGGTTAAAATAAAAGGAATAATTTTTCTCATAAGTCTCACCTCAAATAGTCAATGATATTCGCAATCTTCTTCACTGCCAAGCACCAATAAATACGTCAACAAATGTCTTTATTTCGGTAACTGAATTAATTTTCTATTTCGTAAGCAAACATCTCATACACCAGTCGTGTCCCTTCACCGATATTTTCCGGCAGAAGAGCTCTCGCCACCAGCTTTGTTTCTCCCGTATCTTCATCCGTTCTGCGCAAATTAGCATAATCTCCGTCGATACTCTCAACAATATAATGCCACGTATCCATAGTATTTTCTCCTTAATTCGGCATTTACCGATTCCAAACAAATATGCCCCGGGGGGGCAAAAAATGTATCGGATGATAATGCTCGCAAGCCCTGTAGCAAGCTTCATTCCCGAGTTCATTATCACCCGACTGTAAATATTAACCATCAGCTTATGCTTTAAGCACATAAACGTCAGATTCAAATGTGGCACTTCCATCATTTTTGGTATATGAAGAGCTATGATCATACACCATTCCAAGTTTCTGCATTACCCTTGCACTGCCAATATTTTCTTTGGCACACTCACCTTCGAAGGAGCGTGCCCCATAGACCTTAACCGCATGGTCCATAAATGCTTTCATTCCTTCTGTTGCATATCCCTTACCCCAGTCATCATATCTGTTCACATACGATACGGTCCAAACGTCTCTCTCAACAATATGATTTAATGCATAGGTTCCGACAGCATGACCATCATTTTTATCCATAACCAGCATCAGTATATTGATTTTTGACAAAGGATCCTTCTTCGGAAGCCAGACAAGCGGTTCCTCCGGAGTTTTACACACTGAGCTCATCAGATACTTATATACCCTTTCATCCATATCCCACGCCGTCATTGCCAGATAATCATCCGGCTTTAATCGTCTCATGATAAGTCTTTCCGACTCTATAACTTCCTCACCGGGCGTAAATAACAAATTATTGTCCATTTCAGCAGCCTCCTTTTCCCACAAGCCCGCGACTTTAGTCGTGGGTTATTGACTCTGTTCAAAAAACGAATTCATAAGCCCTGCCTGCTACGCGGTAGGCGACTGTGAACAGTAACCAATTTTCATAATAAACGTAATACAAATAGTTGTCAATAACAGTACAGACAATAAATGATATTAAGTTACTATTCACCCCACAGCCGTTTCCGTTAGGAAACAAATGAGCCACTGATTTTGTGGCGTGCTTTATGTATGTTTCCACCTTCCGGGTTGACTTTTTCAATTCTGTATGATATAAGAAAGACTGACAAAAGAATAAACGCAGTTCATCTGAATATTTCATTATTCGTTACTGAACGTACCGCCCGACGGTATGCAAGGTGATAAGGGAATCTCGGTGAAAATCCGTCGCAACAGCCATTACCGTAACTGAGGTGTATCCTCTCAAGTCGGAATGCTTATCGGACTGTGACCTGTAAAAGTCTCTTGGGCAAAGTGAAGAGATAAGGTAGGAATCAAGCGGAGTAACCATATCCGCTTTGTTGTATTTGAGCAGGATACTACCCTACATCTTAAGCACTCTTCACTGAAGGGTGCTTTTATTTTATCCTTTTGCATTTATGACCCGATCATATTTTCAACGAAAGGATACGAACCATGAAAAAATTATCAAAATCACTGTTTACTCTTCTACTTTTGGCAGTTCTTGCAATGAGCTTTACTGCCTGTGGCAAAAATCAGGGAGCTACCGATCCGGCTACTAAAAATGAAGCCTCTTCTAACGGTACACCTTCGACTGCACAGACGCAAACGTCGGGAACCAATATTATCGAAAAATCCGGTTTATGGGAAAATGCGACTTATCTCGAAGATACAGAATTCGGACAGGGTTCCAGAAAACTGGTTGTCGAAGTAAAGGCTGACAATCAGACAGTTAAGTTTACCGTTCATACAGATGAAACAACTGTCGGTGCGGCGTTACTTGCAAATAATCTGATAGACGGCGAGGCCGGCGCATATGGTTTATACGTTAAGGTAGTAAACGGCATTACTGCTGACTACGATATCGACCAGAGCTATTGGGCATTCTATATTGACGGCGAATACGCCATGTCGGGTGTTGACACCACTGATATATCAGAAGAATCGGTATATTGCCTTGAACGCACCAAATAACAAATCACTGACAACCAAAGAACTTGTTATCTTTGCCATGCTCGGAACGGTGATGTTCTGCTCAAAGATTATCATGGAGGTTCTGCCAAACATTCATCTGCTCGGAATGTTTACAATGACCTATACGGTGGTATACAGAAAAAAAGCACTGATTCCCATATATGTTTATGTTCTTCTGAACGGTCTGTATGCCGGATTTAACATATGGTGGATTCCGTACCTTTATATCTGGACTATTCTGTGGGCAATCACAATGCTTCTTCCCCGCAACATGTCAAAAAAAGCAAAACTTATCGTATATCCTATCGTTTGCTGCCTGCACGGACTGCTTTTCGGAACACTCTACGCTCCGGCACAGGCGATAATGATGGGATTGAATTTTAAATCAACAGTAGCATGGATAATAGCCGGGCTTCCATGGGATGCGATTCACGGTGCAGGAAACCTGGTGGCGGGCACCTTGGTCTGTCCACTGTCTGAGCTCTTACGAAGGCTGATAAGCAATGAATAAATCATGTATCTCTGCCGCCAGAAAGTTTTTGCGGCAGAGATTTTTCCCTTACATTATTAATGTGAAAAATTAACAAAACCGGTGAAGCGTTCATCATCCAGGTAAACTCTCACTTCTAACTTTACGTCATAAAGGTTGCATGCGTAAGCCTCGAGCCTGATGGTATGCCCGTCATTCAAGTCCATTGTATAGCTTGTCTCAATATCATCCGTTAACTTACCGGATTCATAATCAGCCTTAATCGATGCACAATCCCATTCCAGAATGCTCTCCGGATAGTTTGCCAGAATGCTGCCGTTCCCGTCCCTTATGGTATACTCATAGTCTCCTCCTCCGTCAGTACCGCACCAGCTTACAGAATCGAATTCCAGAACAACATTACCGGCAGTGTCATAAACAGTACCATGATATCTTCCATTACTGTCCCAAAAATAATCATAATCGGCCTGATATACACTAACATACCTGTAACCGTTAGTTAAATTACGTACTGCTTCAGTCTTTTTCCCCAAAACCAGCATGGCCTCGTCTTCATAAAATAACGAAGTTCCGGTAACCGGGACAATATTAATCGACGTTGTAATATCATAATCTCTGTCTGATTGCTCTGCACGGCATTTACTTACCTTAAGCTCGCAGAATTCACATGAGAGAAGAGTTGCCTCAAGCCCTTTAGTGGTCTCCGGAGTGACAGAATCAAGCGAAGCGTAACAAACATCTTTATACTTCTGAGATTCTCTTAAATCCTCCCCATTGTATATCAGTTTTCTGTTATTAATAACATCCTCGGGATCTACACTGAACTTATTTGCGCTGTCACAGGCGAAAAATACCTCTCCGTCTGCATCATAAATGGTTATACAGGGACCGATTGCACCCGCAACCTCTCCATCCTTCGTAAAAACATAATATGAGGCGGATCCATCGTAAAACTTATGGCAAAACCATACATGGCCATCCTCTGTAAACTCTCTTGTATAGGTGATATAATCATCATCACTAAACTCCGTTTCAACCGGCATAAATTTATTCAAATAGTCACATGCCTTTTCCCTGATTTCACCCTCCATCACCTTCGGATAAAGCGTTACCGGTGGCTCTTCTATCATGGTCGGGGTAGGCGTTACCGTAGGGGTAGGCGTTACCGTAGGTGTCGACGTAGAAGTCGGTGTCGATGCAGATGTCGATGTAGGCACCAATGTAGGTGTAGAGGTAGGCTTTAGCTCATCTGTAGTTCCGGACGTTGCCTCTTCCGTTATTCCGGCCGTCGGTGTAGCCTTAGCATTGCTATCTTCGTCCTGATTTCCACAGGCGGCAAGCACCATAACACAACTCAACAAAAGTATCATACATACTGCCAATTTTTTCATCATTTTCTCCTTTAAATATTTCATATTTATTTAGTTAACAGAAATTGTAACACATTTTACCGATAAATACAATACTTGTCAACCTCTTTGGGCACGCCGCTTCCTTGTCTCCGGCGCCCCAAAGCGCCTGTCTGCAGGATTCCTCTTGCAGGCAGGCGCCTTCTGTTTCTTTTTCATTTGTCTCACGGATTGTTGGCAATAATAGCAAACAAGCTATTCAACATCATTTTTACTGTAATTTTTGCCGGCTATTCCTCCGATGTAATCATAAACCGCTCCACCATTCGAAGTTCCGACAAGTCCTCCGACAAATTCAGCTCCCTCTACATTGCCGTAGTTATAACAATCAAAATACCCTTGTTCAGCACTTTCAATATTTCCAAGGATATTTCTCCCGCCAGATCTTCGCCTTCGTTTTCGTCTCCGGTTTTCTTTAAGCAGAAATAATATACATTGCGCATGTATTATTTTACGACTGTGAATAGTAACTATGAATCACTTTATTCCCCATAATGAATTGGGGCAGTCCTTTTCACTGTCGTAAGGAAGGCGCCTGAATCCTTCTTTACCGCTGATTGCAATCTGTATAAGGTCTTTTGTCAGACCCGGAACATCATCACGTGTAAGGGCTTCATTGACATCCATCCAGATGACTTCGCTGTTTTCATCACCGTCCGAACGGGGTTCACCCGAAACATAAGCTGCACGGAAAGCCACATACCAGCTTTTTGTGTTAAACCGGATAGCAATGATTTCTTCGGGGCAGATTGTCACGCCTGTTTCCTCAAGGTATTCGCGTACAACGGCATCCATCGGAGATTCATTCTGCTCCATATATCCTCCGGGTACGATGAGCTTTCCATTGCCCGAACCGTAAGTATGACGTCCGAGAAGAACTTTTCCGTCTTTGATTACAACCGCAGTAACCGATTGATTCCACACTGTGTTTTCTGTATGCATGTTAATAACCTCCCCTACTCGTCCAAAAAGTCCGTAATTTTTCACCCGGCGTAGCCTTTCGATAGACATTTACCGGTTCACGTACACAAATAAATGCCGTGAAATAAACTTTAGGGTGTATTATACCTTTTTCTATCTTAATTCGCAATGACAATTTTCCCGCCTTGTATCAGGTATATTAGTATTTATTACAATTATCCGACTGACCAAAACATTCTTAAATCGCGTCACAAAATCAGTAGTGTATAGTACCCCTATTCAAACATCCTGTTGTAACAAGCTTTCCTCATATGCTGTATGGTAACAGATTACTTATCCGTTTGACAGTTACTATTCACAGTCTGTCCGAAACACATTCATAAGCCCTGCCTGCTACGCAGTCAGACGCTGCTACGCAGCTGAAAGCTTATTTCATGTGTTTTGTCCAGCCTCCATAGTTGGGTGATAATGAACGCAAGCCTTGAAGCAAGCTTCAGGCTTGTGTTCATTATCACCCAACTGTGAATAGTAACAATGGTAACAATAAGTTAAAATTTTCCTGTATGCAACGCAGACAAACTATGCTATAATCCAATACTATGATTACGGCGTCATAACGTCCATTATTTTTCTTACAAGCAAGCTTGACGAAAAAAACGTTCTTTTGGCGCTTGTATCATACTGTAACTTTCAGAAAGGAATAATTCAGCAGTTTTTGAATTCAACAAGCAATGATTTTAGACGTTTCAAATCTCACACACGGCTTTGGTGACCGTGCAATTTTCAATAATGTATCTTTCCGTCTGTTAAAGGGTGAACACATCGGTCTCGTAGGAGCGAACGGCGAAGGTAAATCAACCTTTATGAATATCGTAACCGGCTCACTTGCTCCGGACGAAGGCACCGTAACCTGGGCCAAAAACATCAACGTGGGATATCTGGATCAGCATACCGTACTCAAAGAAGGCCAGACCATCGGTGATGTACTACGAAGTGCCTTTGCCAGACTCTTTGATATGGAACAGCGGATTAACGATATCTGCTCAGAAATGGGCGAAGTTACCGATGACAATAAATTGAATGAACTGCTTGAAGAAATGGGTACCCTTCAGGACACGCTCGACTCCCATGACTTTTATGTAATTGACACAAAAGTTGAAGAAATTGCCCGTGCCTTCGATATTCTTCCTCTTGGTCTTGATACTGAGGTTACAAGACTTTCGGGTGGTCAGCGTACAAAAATACTGCTTGCAAAGCTTCTTCTGGAAAAACCGGAGATACTTCTTCTGGACGAGCCCACAAACTATCTTGACGCCAACCACATTGAATGGCTCAAAAGATATCTTCAGAATTATGACAACGCATTTATTCTGATTTCCCACGATATTCCTTTTCTGAATTCCGTGGTGAATATCATTTATCATATGGAAAACTGTAACCTGGACAGATATGTCGGAAACTACGACAAATTCACCGAGGTTTACGAAGTACGCAAAAATCAGCTGGAAGCCGCTTACAGAAAACAGCAGCAGGAAATCAGCGAGCTGAAGGATTTTGTGGCCCGAAACAAAGCCCGTGTCTCCACCAGAAATATGGCCATGAGCCGCCAGAAAAAACTTGATAAAATGGATATTATAGAGCTTGCCGCCGAAAAGCCCAAGCCCGAATTCTTCTTTAAGGAAGCACGCACACCGGGACGCGTTATTTTTGAAACCTATGACCTTGTTATAGGCTACAGCACAGAAAAACCTCTTTCCAAGCCTATCGGACTGCGCATGGAAAGAGGCGAAAAAATAGCAATTGTGGGTACAAACGGAATAGGTAAAACCACTTTCTTAAAAAGCGTATTGGGACTTATCCCCGCATTAAACGGTAAAGTCGTTTTGGGCGACTATCTTTCTACCGGCTATTTTGAGCAGGAGGTTAAGCCCGGTGAAAACTCCTGCATAGAAGAAATTTGGGAAACCTTTCCCGGCTTTTCACAGTATGAGGTCCGCAGTGCTTTGGCCAAATGCGGTCTGACCACCAAACACATTGAAAGCAAGGTCAAGGTTCTCTCCGGAGGAGAACAGGCCAAGGTAAGGCTTTGCAAGCTTCTGAATACAGAAACAAATGTCCTGCTCCTTGACGAGCCCACAAATCATCTTGATGTTGATGCCAAATCAGAACTTAAAAGAGCTCTTAAGGAATATAAAGGCTCAATTCTTCTTGTATGCCATGAACCTGATTTCTACGAGGGTCTTGTTGACAAAATATGGAATCTTGAAGAATTCTCCACTCTGAATTAAGTATGCAAAAAAATCCCGTCAGCCTTTGCAAACATGTCCTCAAGCCATTCGCGTCTTTTTATGCACGCAAGCCATTCTGCGGGGATATCCCCGTAGCCATAATATAAGCCTGCTACTCCGCCCGCTATCGCAGCAATCGTGTCTGTGTCATCCCCAAGGTTAACTGCTTTCAGCATGCACTCCCTGTAAGAAGACGTGGTTATAAGGCACCAGACGGCTGCTTCAAGTGATGCGACCACATATCCTGAACTGATAATTTCGTTTTCAGGCACTTTTCCGAATTCATCCAAATTAACGAGTCTTCCAAAATGTGCCACCTCAGAAAGATTTCCGATATCTGATTCATAATATCCGAAACCGTCATCAAGCCCTTTTTGAATCAGTTTCTTAAGCGTAGGCTTTTCCGGTCTTTTATCGATTGCCGTTTCATTCGGGCATGTAGCCGCAACAGCCTTTTCGGATTGACTAAGTACATTTTCATACTCTTCTGTGCCGTACAGTAATTCCCTGATTATAAAGTAGTACAGGCCACAAGCCATTTTACTTCTGGTATGATTATGCGTAAGTCCTGATATTGCATCAAGCCCGGCAATAGCTTCCTTCGTTATGTCCACCTGACAATGTGCCTGTTTATCACAGTAATATAAACAGGCCGGAAGAATACGCATAAGAGCCCCGTTACCGTTGGCATATTCGCCGGTTCTGCCGCAGGTGTTCACGTCGTGTTTTCTTATAAAGTCATATATAGCCCCACTGCAGGTATTACCCTGATCAAAAGCTATCCCAAACGGTGTGTATTCACCCTTGACTTCCCAACCGACAAATTTCAGCATCACCCTGCCCGGGTCCGGTATTCCATTTTCAAGTATACTGTCCAATGTACACAGTGCCATCGAGCTGTCATCAGACCATGTACCTTCCGGCATTTTAAAAACGCCACCGGATTCCATGCCTGTAACCGGACCTTTCGCTCTGTCCCTGATTTCATCCCGTTTCAGAAACTGAACCGGAACACCCAGTGCATCTCCTACAACCAGCCCCATCATTCCATTTAACCAGATTCTGTTCATCGAATTCTCCAATCATATTTTTCGTTACTGTCACAGTCTGTCCAAAAACTTTCGTTCAATTATCGTTACCTGCTTCATAGAGCTCGTCCGATTTCTCAGCTGTCCCCCAACCTAATCGTTAATATTCTGTATACTCCGTCGGTAAGTCCTACATAAACCTCAAGGTTCTCCTCATCATCTTCAACCTCATTTCCGTTTAAGATGGACTTAATGGCAATTTTGGCCACACTGATGTCTTTCACATTGTCCGGCAAAACATAAAGCTCATCCTTATAAAAAATATCGGCAGGATTTCCCGTAACAGGTTCAAGGCTTTCAATTTCGCATCTGGATTCAAGGCCTTCAGGAAACAGATCCCTGTAATCAACGGAATTCTCGAAATCATCGGCATTTTCAATATTCTCAAGGAAATCAACACAGTGCTCCATGTCATATGCAACACAGGACATCATCTTAATTCCGTCCGGGATTGTCAATGCCTCCAAAAAATACCTGACAATCTCTTCCGCGGACTCACTGCCCGTAAATGTATATCCTTCTTTCTTCAGAAGCTTTTCAGCCGCTGCAATATCTTCGACTCCTTCAACCGATATATCGGTGTCGGGAGCGTCTACCTCATATTCATAAGAATTATAAGCCAACCAGCTCACTTCATCATAATCAATCTCAAGGGCCGCAACCACCTTATATTCGCCTTCAAACATGCCGGTTGCAACAAGTGTATAAATAATCTCATTTCTGTTATATATGTCCATGGCAAGAATTCGTGTACCGAACATCTGCAGGTCGGTCACATCGCTGATATCGGCAAATTCAACCTCGAATCCGTATTTGTCATACTCTTCTCTGCTAATGCTTTTTCCGCCGACAACAGCAGACTTGATAAGTCTGAACTCCGCCAGTTCATCCTCAGCGTTCTCACAGAAATCCATTACCTCTTCCCACATATAACCGGGGTTGGCAATCGACGCGAAAACTCTGTCGGAATCATAATGATAATATCCGTCAATGAATTCCGCTGCTGCTTCCTTTGCCTTTTCATCACAGTTTTCAAATGAAACAAAAGCGGGGAATTCCCTGTTTACCGCATTTTCAAGAAAGGCTGAAAGCTTAAACGCAATAGCGGCATATTCTTCGGTGTCGACATTTTCGCCGTCATAATTCATAATCTTAATGAATTCTTCATCGGAAAGAATGCCTGCGCATGTATTTTCAAAACTTTGCTCATTTGCTCCTGTATTAACGGAAATATCCGTTTCGTTATTTCTGACATTGGGATCAATATCGGTATTGTCGCTACCATTAACGGTCACCTCCGCCCCCGTCGGAACAGTCGTAATATCTGCATCCGGCTTAACGTCGATATCCTTCTTATCCTCTGCCCCATCGGCTTCTGTTACCGCAGGTGCTTCCGAAACTTTAGGTGCTTCCGTAGCCATAGGTGCTTCCGTAGCATCGGGGGTTGCCGTAAGTTCAACTGCCTGAGTAGAAACCGGCTGATTGTTTTCATTGCCTTTCCCACATGCTGTAAAAACAGCACACATCATTACTGCGACTAAAAGTTCGCAAACTAATTTTCTTATTCTCATTTTTTCTCCTTATCGTAGCAAATACTTGGCTGACAGCCTATTGTACAGTAAATGAGCCATCTGTAGCTGCAGACGCCGATACCTTTGACGTCCACATCATAACATTCCACAAACAGAAAATAAACCTTTGTTTTCGCGTTTTATGCGTTTATATGTTACACTGTTACTATTCACCGCATAGACAAATGACAATTACTATAAGCCTGCTTGTAAAGTAATTGTCATAATGGCTATGTGTTGGATGCTGGACAAAACACATGAAATTAAGAATGAGCCACTGGTTTTGTGGCGTGCTTCTATGAATGTTTTTGGTCAGGCGGTGAATAGTAATGTTGCGCTTCGATTTTGGCGTTTCCTTTGACCTGCACCGACCGGCATGAGCAGTGTTTCACAACCCGAAATAATTTTCATTTTATGGATTAACTCCAGTTCATTTATTATTCTGTTTACATCAAAATCAAAAACACCGGCGTAATTACTGTTTGATTCAAAGTTGATATAGCATGCATTGTCAAAATACTTTTCGCCAAACGCTTTTAAAACATATGTCTTTCCGCATTGACGAACTCCTGTAATCATTAATGGCTTTCTTCGTTTACTATCTTTCCACTTAATATTATCGGTATTTTTACCCTGAAAGTCCAATAAATTTTATTATAAATAAAAAAACTAACCTTTTCTTTTTTGGTCCATACAAAAAAACGGTCCATTACCCGTTTTCGAATAATAAACCGCTCTTAATGCAAACGTATTCAAATGCGCATTTCATAAAGCCAAGAAAGTATAAGTCGTTGAGAAAAGAATTTCAAACTTTCTTTTCAAAATACGAATCATAATCATTTTCGGTTATTCATAAGCAGTGTCAGTTCGGCGATTTTGTTTTTCTCCCGGTCTGTAGCTACGCCTTCCGTTGTTCCCCATTCCTCAGCCAGACAGGTTAGGATACGTTCATGACAATTTATTGCATCATCGTACTGCCCAAGGATTTCATAAATAATCGCCTGAGCCTCAAGTTCATCGGTAAATCTCGGTTTTTCAT
>JAZLIK010000087.1:0-2727 GCA_045617345.1 Lachnospiraceae bacterium
AGTTTTTATGGCCTAGTGGCTCAGTTGGTTAGAGCGCCGCCCTGTCACGGCGGAGGTCGCGGGTTCGAGTCCCGCCTGGGTCGTTCGTTTTTTGAACGAATTGTTGGGGTCTTAGCTCAGCTGGGAGAGCATCTGCCTTACAAGCAGAGGGTCACAGGTTCGAGCCCTGTAGGCCCCATAAAATTGAAAATGGATGGATTCCCGAGTGGCCAAAGGGGACAGACTGTAAATCTGCTGCAAATTGCTTCGGTGGTTCGAATCCACCTCCATCCACTGCCGAATGGCAAACTTATTGACGCGGGATAGAGCAGTCTGGAAGCTCGTCGGGCTCATAACCCGGAGGTCATAGGTTCAAATCCTATTCCCGCTATTATGCCCCGATAGCTCAGTTGGCAGAGCAAAGGACTGAAAATCCTTGTGTCGCTGGTTCGATTCCAGCTCTGGGCACGAATTATTAACAGATCATCGTTAGATGGTCTGTTTTTTTTCAATAAGGCGTCAAGCGGATATTTTGCTTGCACAAATATACATATGACGAACAACGTACAATCGAGTAGGAGTCAGCCTAATTGATTTCGATAAGGAGGTTATTTATGAAGGTAGCTATAATTTGGTCCAGTCCCAATAAGGATGGTTTGACGAATTCTGCAGCAATGCAGTTTAAAAAAGGTTTGGAAAACTCAGGAATTGAAGTGACAGAGATTCATTTGAATAAGAAAAATATTGAACACTGTAAGGCTTGTGGAAACGGATGGGGAACATGTAACAAAACCGGTGAATGTATCTTAAAGGATGATTTTAAAGAAATATATCAAACACTTGTTAATTCTGATGGTATTGTTTTTGTTTCCGCAGTTTATTGGTCGGATATGACTGAGTGTATGAAAGCATTTATTGACAGACTTAGAAGATGTGAAGCTACGAAGAATCATTTTCTTAATGAAAAGAGATGCGTTCTTGTCGCTTGTGCCGGAGGAACCGGGCGAGGAACATTGGAATGTCTTCATCAGATGGAACAGGCTCTTACACATATGGGAATGAGGGCTTATGACAGAATTCCTGTTGTAAGATATAATTCAGAATATATGCTTCCTGTTTTGGAAAAAGCCGGTGAAGTATATGCAGACAAGTTACAAAATGGGTTTAATATGTATTATTAAGTTGAAGTGTGAAAAATAGTTTTTACACGTAACTTTCTGCCCGATAAGGGACATGCCAAATAGTTTCCCGGGAGGCAGATTGGAGATTATATGAATATTATTTTTGTTGCTCTGGGTGGAGCACTTGGTGCTGTTTTAAGATATCTTATCAGCTTGATTCCTTATAAGGGAAGTTTCCCCATATTAACTTTGGTGACAAACCTTTTAGGTGCACTGATTATTGGTATAGTTGTAGGGATTGCAGAAGAAAACAAGAACACGCCAGAGAACCTGATTCTTTTTTTAAAAACCGGATTTTGCGGAGGATTTACTACTTTCTCCACATTTTCTTTAGAGACACTGAATTTGTGGCAAAAGAAAAACTATGGTCTGTCAATGCTTTACGCAGGGCTCAGTTTTGTTCTTTGTGTTGTGGGAGTATATATAGGCAAAATTTTGGTTAAAGGCAGAGCATAGGCAGATTTGTCATATTAAGAGCATAGTAAATTTATATTGCTGTTAGGAAAAACATTGTATCATGATTGTAATGTGAATCAGGAGGTATGATTATGGTAAATGTAAATGGAAAATGGGCACTCATTACAGGAGCATCCAGAGGAATAGGATATTTATCTGCTATATTCATGGCAAAACAAGGTTGCAACCTTATTCTTCAGAGTAGAGATACAAGTCATTGCGAGAAGGTTTTAGGTGAAGTAAAAGCTCTGGGAGTTGAAGCATATACTGTTTCGGCAGACCTCAATGTTCTTTCGGAAGTTGAAAAAATGCTTCAGGAAATAGACGGGCTTGGAAAGAACATAGAAATAATTCTCAACAATGCAGGCCTTCAAATAGCTTACAGAACAGATTGGTTTACGACTCCAGTAGAAGATTATGAAGTAAGTTTCAGAGTAAATACAATTGCTCCTATGATGATCGTTTATCATTTTCTTCCGAAGATGATTGAAAGAGGATTCGGAAGAATTGTAAATACTACAAGCGGAATCGCTCTTGAACCCGAACAGGCCGGTTATTCAGCCAGTAAGGCTGCATTAAATAAGGTTACTATAGATTTGGGCTCAAAGTATGAAGGAACGGATGTAATGCTTAATTTGGCCGATCCGGGCTGGTGTAGAACCGACCTAGGCGGACCTAACGCACCCAATGCTCCAGAATCCACAATTCCCGGAATTCTTGTAGGAGCTTTTTTGGATGATAAGAGAAGCGGACGAATTTTCGGGGCACAAAGCTTTGTGGGAATGTCCCTTGAGGATGCGGTCAAAAAAGCCGAGAAGATGTTTTGATAAAGTAAGCTTGTTGAAATTATTGTTTTTTAATGGTAATATGATTTCGTTATAAATTTTTGAGAAAGAACACGTTATGTGTAAGGTGAGGAAATGCGAAGATAATTAATTTGAGTGAAAACAAACTTTTTTTAGTTTACCCAAATAGGGTCTGTTTGTGTGCGCTTAAATTGGATTATCACAGATGCATTTCCTTATTTAGCTTAATGATAAGCGTTAATATGGATTATTTGTGAGTCTATTTTGCGTACGCAGGATAGACTCTTTTGCGCTATTACGGAGGT
>JAZLIK010000088.1:0-14505 GCA_045617345.1 Lachnospiraceae bacterium
GTCGCTCGCGACATGCTGCGCCGCTTTTGCGTCGCAGCAGCCACATAATACCGCTGCAAAAGCGTGCGCATCTTCGCGGAGCGTTTTTTTTACTTTATAGGACGCAAATTCCTATAAAGCTGGAAAGCATGTCGCTTGCGACATGCTGCGCCGCTTTTGCGTCGCAGCAGCGACATAATACCGCTGCAAAAGCGTGCGCATCTTCGCGGAGCGTTTTTTTACTTTATAGGACGCAATTTCCTATAAAGTAAAAAAAAGCCGGGCTTCATAATAAAGCCCGGACAAATTCCGTTTTCATGCGAATCACTCAGCATTTACTCCGATTCTGTGTTCAAGATAAAGCTTTTCCTTTGCAGCCTTCTCATCATCAGGGCA
Source organism: Lachnospiraceae bacterium (assembly GCA_045617345.1). Taxonomy (GTDB): domain Bacteria; phylum Bacillota; class Clostridia; order Lachnospirales; family Lachnospiraceae; genus RUG11977. The sequence goes on from JAZLIK010000088.1 coordinate 376, forward strand.
ATGCTCAAGATAAACTCCCAACAGCTTGCAGGCCGCTTCCATCTTTCCCTTTTTTTCTGCAATGATAATCTTGTATTTCAAAATATCATTTTCCGACATATTCTTAAACGAACCCTTGTCAAGATAAGCTTCGGCAAGCCCGAAATAATACTCGGAATCATGCTCATATTCGGTGTATGCAGCTATATCGGCAGCCTCCATGGCAATAATAATCAGATTGTCATAGCTCTCAATATAGTCAGAATGCGCATTCATATATACAACAATTTCATCGATAAGCTTCAGACGTTCGGTCTCACTCTTGGAATTGCGGAAAGCATTGTATATTGAAAAAAACTCATCGCCGGCATAATCGGTCATATTTATTACTGTCTTTTCATCCTCCGCAAACTCATCAAGCATTCCGAGTGAATAGTACATGTTTGCACGCATTCTGTAGGTATTGATATCTTCGTTTCCTGAGGCAATCGAATCATTCAGATAATCAATCATCTCAAGTGCTTCAGCCTCTGAAATATTATCACCGGCCGCAGTCTTTATCCCGTAAGCCAGAGTAACCGCCTCAGACTTGTAAAAAGCGCTGCGTGTCTCATCCTGAGCCATGTTTCCAAGCTCTGTAACGGTTTTCAGTGCCTCCTCATCATTTCCGAGGCCGAGACAGCTCTCATAAAGGCCTCGTCTGATGTCTTCCGCCAGACCGGGATTGTCTCCGTAAATCGAAGCAGATTCGGACTCTTCTACCTTCAGAATCAGTCGGAAAACAGCTGCCGCTCCGTCATAGTCACCGGCAAAAAGCTGGTTAAATCCGTACCCCACATACGCAGTCAGTGATTCGTTGACATTTTCCGCCGTTCTCACAGCATCGATAAAATATGTCTCTGCATTAATATAATCCTTTTTCTCAAACAGCTCCGCAGCAGTACTTATCGGTTTCTCCGAAGAACATCCGCAGCACACCGACATCACCGCGCAAACAAACAATAGGCACAAAACACCTCGTATTCTGTGCCTATAAAAAATATCAGTTTTTTCGCTTTTCTCTGCAATTAAAACCATGTTTTTCTCCAAAAGCATTACTTAATTGTGCTGTTTTACAGCTTCAGACTTAATTCATTCCTTCTTTGCTGCTTCGGCATCATTGTTTCTGATCAGCGCTCTCTTAATCTTACCTCCGAGAGTCTTGGGAAGCTCGTCTACATACTCAACCACTCTGGGATACTTGTAAGGAGCAGTGTTCTTCTTTACATGATTCTGAAGCTCCTTGGTCAGTTCGGGTGAAGGAGTATAGCCTTTTGCAAGAACGATTGTAGCTTTTACGACCTGACCTCTGACGGGGTCGGGAGCGGCCGTGATGGCACACTCTACTACAGCAGGATGCGTAATCAGCGCACTTTCAACCTCAAACGGTCCGATTCGGTAACCCGAGCACTTGATAACGTCATCATGACGTCCGACAAACCAGTAGAAGCCGTCACTGTCACGCCATGCAACGTCCTTCAGATTGTATGTGCCGCTGCCGATTGCATCATTTGTCTGCTTCTCATCCTTGTAGTAACCTACAAACAGACCGATCGGGTAATTCGTCTTCAGGTCGTTAATTGTAATCTCGCCTTCCTCACCGTCGTCAGCTTCCTTTCCTTCGGAATTCAACAGCTTAATGTTGTATATCGGTGAAGGCTTACCCATTGAACCGGCCTTCGGCTCAAACCAGGGAAAATTGGCAACCAGAACGGTGCTTTCCGTCTGACCGAAGCCCTCTGCGATAGTTTTACCGGTAAAGCCTCTCCACTTATTGACAACCTCGGGATTCAGCGGCTCACCTGCCGTACACCAGCGCTGTACACTTGACAGATCAAACGCACCCACATCCTCCTGAAGCATAAAACGGTACATTGTAGGAGGTGCGCAGAACGTGGTAAGCTTGTAATCCTGAATCTTCTGAAGCAGATTCAGAGGAATAAACTTCTTCATATCATAGCAGAATACCGTAGCTCCTGCTATCCACTGTCCGTATATCTTACCCCAGCCGAACTTGGCCCATCCGGAATCGGTAACGCTCATATGAAGCTTATTCTCCTGAACACACTGCCAGTACTTTGCGGTAACAATGTGACCGAGCGGATGCATATAGTTATGGCATACCATCTTGGGCATTCCGGTCGTTCCCGAAGTAAAATAAATCTGCATGATATCGGTATTGTGAGTAGCCTCATCACCGGTCGGTCTCTCAAATTCGGTACTCTGTCCCTCCATTCCGTCATGGAGATTCAGCCAGCCTTCACGGTGACCGTTCGCAAGCATGATATTTTTAACCGTAGGTGCTTCCTTTACGGTATTCTCAATCTGTTCAACTACAAAATCATCGTCAAGAGCTATGAACATCTCAATATTGGCCGCGTTAGCTCTGTATACAAGATCATGAGTAACAAGCTGAAGCGTACCGGGAATAATGATAACACCAAGCTTGATAAGTGCGGTAGCACAGATCCAGTATTCATAACGACGACGCATAATCATCATTACAACCGAACCCTTGTGAAGACCGAGTGACTTGAAATAGTTTGCCGCCTGATTTGAAAGTCTGCTCATATCGGCGAAGGTGAATACCTTCTCTTCACCGTCATCATCACACCATACCAGTGCCCTGTTCTCGGGCTTTTCCTTGGCCCAACCGTCAACAATATCAAAACCGAAATTGAAATTTTCGGGTACATTTACTTTGTAATTTGCTTTAAAATCCTCATATGAATCAAATTCTGTTCTGGGTAAAAATTTCTCTAACATCTCTATTGCCTCCAAATAATCGCTGAATGTCTGTCCTCAATCGTATAATGAAATATCATTTTTTAAAGAATACTCTCATCCGCTTCAATGTTGCGGGCTCCAGGATAATTTTTATCTTTTTAGAGCCCTGTCGCCGGCTTTGGTACTTCAATGCTTCGGACCAGGTTTCTTATACTTTTTGCGTCCTGCCGGCGCTGTTGTAGCCGGGCTCCCGGGTTACTTTCATTAATGAATAAGCTTAATATCCGGTGGTTGCTTTCATTATTACACGACTGTGAATTATAATGTCAATTTTCAATTCATTACCGAAAGTAAAAACTTTCAACATTTCTACCGCCCTCAAGAGCATTTTGCGATAAACGGTAAATCACCATGAACCGCATTCTCTTCAGGGCTGTCACACTTCAGCAATCATAGTGAGGAATGTAGAAGGAACATCAGCTCCGCATCTCTGTCCATGTGGAATCGAAGGGTTAAAATAAATACTGTCGCCTGCTTCAAGACGTATCTCTTTTCCGTTCAGGTCCACAATAATCACACCCTCAAGGCAAAGATTGAACTCTTCGCCCTTGTGAACTACAAGATCCGCAGGCTTATCCGACGGATTGATGGTAACCAGAAGCGGCTGCATAATTTTCTTTGTAAATCTGTACGCAAGATCTCTGAAATAATATCCCGGATATCTGTCAATCACCTGACCCTGTCCTTTGCGCACAACATGATAAGTATCAAGCTTTGCCGCTTCACCCGTCAAAATCTCTGCAAAATCAACATTGCATTTCTTTGATATCTGGTAAATCACACTTATCGGGATATTCTTTCCCGATTCCTCATACTCTTTATATACGTCACGAGCTATGCCCAGCTCATCGGCAAACTCATCCTGTGTATATCCGCAGGCATCTCTGAGTCCCGAAATTCTCTCTGCTATCTCTCTGATTTCGTCCTCCATGGTTGTTGCTCCTTTCTTCGCGTATACAACCTCCGCTTACAAATCATGTACCATATTACCACAGTGAATAATCAAATTCAAGTCCAAGAAAGACAGAAGTATTGAATTGGGCGGTGATTTATCGTTTCCTCCGGAGCACCAATATCGCTAAGTGAAAATTCTTTGGGTTCATCAATCTGTACCGCCTTAACCCAGTCGGAATCTCCGCTCTTTCCCTGTACAAAAAGTACCAATACATCACTGCCGTCTTCTGCAATGCCGTCTTCTGCAATGCCGTCTTCAGCCTGATTATAATCAACCGATCAGCATTAAATGCCTGTCCGTAAATAAACGGATGAGCCTGTCAAACACAAGCACAAGTGAACCATCGGTATCCTGTCCCGCTATATACCAGGTCTGCGCCTTCTCACCGTTCTTACCAAAATTTACCTTCTGAACTACACAGGTATCAGTATCCTCCTTGTAAAGGGCAAAATTATTTGCATCTACAAGTTTGCTTTTCTCAGCAAATTTTGTTACACTCGGTGCCTGTACAACGGGTCCTGTTCCCGCTCCTGCTTCTGTCGTAAAAGCAGACAGAATAAGCAGTGTCAGCACCATACTCAAAACTGCAAGTACCGAGATACATTTTTGTTTTACACTTCTTTGAAGCTTCATAATTTTTTCTTCTTATATATTTTTAATCCTTATTGAATGTAGTTTTTCACACGACACACTGTATTCTTCTCATTACGAATTATATATTTAACATATCATCATGTCAACAAAGAATATATATAAATATATGTAACAGAGTAAACGCAACAATTTTTCAATGCATTTACTCCGGCAGTTCTCCACAAGAGGCCTTTTTGTCGTATAAAAATATAATCAAAACAGCAGCAAAATATAAAAGGAGGGGTAAATAAAGGTGTGAAACCCAGATTTACCCCATTTGATATGAGTTTTTAGTAAATGTTGCATTTACCCTGCTGTGTCAGATACCCAGCAGCTGTATTTACGAATCCGAAAAGCTCTCACGAAGTCTGTCAGGTGATATATTGCAGCGCAGAACATCACACTTGCCGTGAACATAACTGATTTCAGTCACGAAAACATTATCAAGGAAAATATGCCCCACTCCTTCATATTCAAGGAATTGAAGCACAGAAGTTATCACGCCGCCGTGCGTTATAATAAATACATTTCCGTTCGGGAAATCCTTCTCGAGAACAGCCAGCGCCTTCATTGCTCTTTTTGCCACATCGGGTCTGGATTCCGTCCTCGTATCTATGCCGGATTTTCTGATGTCATCCATCTCCGCACCGGTTTTTCCCGACAATAGTCCCAAATCACGTTCTGTAAAATCATTGATAACAAGAAACGGTACATTCCTGTGATACTGAGCAATATGCTCGGCCGTCACACGTGCTCGCTTTAATGGACTGGTAACTATACAGTCAATCGGCTCAAAATCCCTGAGTGCTTCTCCGCAAAACACTGCCTGTTTCATTCCACCTTCATTGAGTTCAATGTCTTCAAGCCCCTGCGCACGTCCCTGCAGATTCCATTCAGTCAAACCATGCCTTACAAAAAATACGTTCACGTTGTTCCTCCATATTGTTTATTTTTCTTTAAAAAAAATGTACCGAAATTGCCTTGCATTCAGCCGAACCCTTTTATCACAATATCCGCATCATTTCGGATAACTTATTTTTTCAGCCGAGCTCTTCATTTTCAAAGCATTCACATCGTTTAACAATGCACAAAATCACTGCATAAATTTTATATCTTATAAGCAGACAACCGGGGATGAAAACAATTTCAGACCCGTACGACATAGTCTCGCGGGTCTGATTATTAATTTTGTATTTATTTTCGGTCGATTCCGTATCCGAAGCTTATCTTCTTCTGTTAGCCTTACCCATGATAGCAAGTATTCTGATAAAGAGGTTGATGATATCAAGATAAAGCTCAACGGCGCTGTCAACTGCGTTATCAAAATTCTTTGCCTTCTGCTGTGCCTTGCCCCAGTCATATCCGATGTAAGCACAGAACAAAAGTGCTACGAGATAATCAGTAAAGATGAAAGCTCTGCCCGAAGCAAAGAACACAATAAGCTCAACTACAAGTGTAACAAGAAGAGTAATCGAAACATATTTGATAATCGAATCAAAGAAGTCAGGGAACGCAACTCCGAGAGCCATCATTACAGCGGTAACCACACCTGTTACAAGTAAAGCCGTGCTGACAACAGACGATTCATATCCGAGAAGGATAATGTTCACAGCCATACCAAGAGGCAAAACCACCAGATTGTAGCCTAAAAAGCTTACCTTCGGACTGTCAGACTTTTTGCACATCGTAATGCCGGTAAAAGCCAGAACGAAATAAGCGATGTAAAATACAATCATTCCGGTAGAATTAAAAATAAGCGGTGTAACATCAACAAACTTCACAAGAAGGAAGTTTACGAAAAATCCCCACAAAAGAACCAAACCGATAGTCAGGTTATAATTTCTCTCGGAAATCAGATCCATTTCCTTCGGAGCAATGCTGAGATGCTTTGTATTTCCGTCGCCGGCACCGTCATATACGCCACTGTAAACGGGCCCGTTATTGCCGGGATTGTAGTAATTTGAATTAGCGTTATTATTCATATTATTATAATACCCGTTATTGCTGTTATAATTGCTGTTGTTATAAGCTCCGTTATTATAACCGTTGTTGTAATAATTACCGTTACTGTTTGAATTATTGTAATTACCGTTATTAAAGTTTCCGTTGTTATAATTTGAACTGTTGCTGTAGTTTATATTGTTTCCATTATTAAAATTGGATGCATTGTTGTAATTTGCATTATTCCCATTATAATAATTTCCGTTGCTGTTTGTATTTCCGTTATTGCCGGAATTGGAATTGTTTCCGTTCCCATCGTAATTGTAATTGCTAAATTCCATATTAACCTTCCTTTTCTGTCGCATAACCATGTGACCGGTAAATGCCACCAATGTAGCGGGCGATTCTTTACTTCTGTTGAAACTGTTCGCAGTCAGTCCAAAATGAATTCATAAGTCCTGCCTGTTACATGCAAAGCCGCCCCTCATCCTGACGTCCCTATCATAATAACATTTATCATATATTTACGCAACTAATTTATTTGCAAAATATACGAATATATTTTGCAAAATAGTTACTATTCACAGTCGGGTAATAATAGACGCAAGCTGTGAAGCAGCGACTGACTGCGCAGCAGGCAGGGCTTATGAATGCGTTTTGGACAGACTGTGAATAGTAACTGCAAAAGAAAAAGGACCCTAAACCTAAGGGTCCTTTCATTCATCACCACAAATCAAAAAATTACTTCTTCTTGCTTGTCTTAGCAGCCTTCTTTGCAGGCTTCTTCTCTGCTACAGGAGCACATGCAGCCTTGAATTTAGCACCTGCCTTAAATGCGGGAACCTTCTTCTCGGGGATATCAAGCTTCTTCTTTGTTAAAGGATTGATTCCTGTTCTTGCAGCTCTGGTATTGAGCTTCCATGTTCCGAAACCGATGAGTGCAACTTCCTCTCCCTTTGCAACTGTCTCAGTAACTGCTTCAATTGTTCCGTTAAGTACCTTCTCGACATCAGTCTTTGTAAGACCTGTCTTCTCTGCTACTGCAGAAACTAATTCGCCTTTGTTCATGAGTTTTCCTCCTGTGATATGTAAATATTTGTCAGAAGACTGCGGGAACATCAATACTCCCGCCCTCTCTCTTGTATGATTATAATATGTTATGCCAAAAATATAAAGCTTTTTTTTAGATATTTGCCAATTTTTTTTCATTTTTTTATCACAGGTCAAAATATCTTGATTTTAACTCCCTATCATGGTATAACGACAAGTGCATTCTGAAAAGGAGTTTATTGATATGACCTGGATTTTACTCGTACTTGCCTACGGAATCATAAAAGGCTTCCGCGAAATTTTCAAGAAAAAAGCTCTTCAGCGAAGTTCAACCATCGAAGTCCTTTTTCTTTATACATTTATATCGTTTGCTCTGGTAATTCCCGAAGCAAAAAATGCACTTAGCGTTGACATAAATACTCTTCTGATAGTCATGGCTAAATCATTCACCATTTTTCTGGCTTGGATATGCGGCTTTAAGGCCATTTCAAAAATGCCGGTCAGCCTTTACGGTATATTCGACCTGTCGAGAGTCCTTTTTTCGACCTCACTCGGAGTTACAGTTTTAAAAGAATCTCTCGGAAACGGTCAGATTATCGGTCTGATTCTGGTTGTCGTCGGTCTTCTTCTGCTCAAAGTAGATCCACAGAAGATATATGGCTCTCTGAAAAAAACTCCGACAAACGATTCCCCGGCGGATTCATTTCTTAATCTGAATATTCAGCCTGCAGATTTATCTCCCAATCAGAATACTCAGACTGCGGATTCATTTCTTAATCTGAATACTCAGCCTGCAGATTCATCTCCCAATCAGAATACTCAGACTGCGGATGCAAACGTCCCGGTATCGAAAATAAATGCAGAAGCAGGTGATTTCAAAACCTCCGGACGCAACAGAACATTTTTCTCCACAGGTATCATTTGTGTACTTCTTGCCTTTATTTCAGCATTTCTGAACGCGGTTTCGGGAACGATGGATAAATGGATAATGACAAATACCGATATTTCCGAAGGTCACCTTCAGTTTTGGTACATGCTCTTTCTGGTAGCATTCTATCTGCTGTTCATTCTTGTTAATATTTTATTGAACAGCACGCGTTCATCCGACAAAAAGTTCATATTTCATTTGAAGTCGGCGCTGAAGAACTACTGGATATGGATTCTGGCAATCATCTTCGTCATCGGCGACAGATGCCTGTTCATCGCAAATAACGATAAAAACAGTACTGCAACCGTCATGACACTGTTGAAGCAGTCCAGCTGTATCGTCACGATACTCGCCGGCAAGATTATTTTCCACGAAAAGAACATTGTACACAAGCTTTTCTGCGCTACAACAATCACTGCCGGAATAGTCATTTCTATTCTGTTATAGTTACTTTATAGGACGCAATTTCCTATAAAGCGGCGCATCCTCGCGGAGCTTTTTTTACTTTATAGGACGCAATTTCCTATAGAGTAAAAAAAGGCCTCAAGGCCAATTGCCTTGAGGCTTTAATATTGTAATAAATATTACTTTGCGTAATCCGTAGCTCTCGATTCACGAATAACATTGACCTTAATCTGGCCCGGATACTCAAGCTCTGCTTCTATCTTCTTTGAGATATCACGAGCAAGAAGAACCATATCGTCATCCGAAATCTGCTCAGGTACAACCATTACGCGGACCTCTCTACCCGCCTGGATAGCAAAGGCCTTATCAACCCCCTTGAAGCTACTGGAAATATCTTCCAACTGTTTAAGTCTGTTAGTATAGGTTTCAACAGTCTCACGTCTCGCACCGGGTCTGGCAGCCGAAATAGCATCAGCAGCCTGTACGATGCATGCAATGAGTGACTGGAACTCTACATCACCATGATGTGCCTCTACTGCATTGATAACAATAGCGGACTCCTTGTACTTTCTACAAAGATCTACACCAATCTGAACATGTGTGCCTTCCATCTCCTGATCAATAGACTTACCGATATCATGAAGCAGTCCCGCACGCTTTGCGAGTCTGACATCACAACCGAGCTCGCCTGCGAGCTGACCGGAAAGGATAGCTACCTCAACCGAATGCTTCAGTGCATTCTGACCATAGCTGGTTCTGAACTTCATCTTTCCGAGAAGACGTACAAGCTCAGGATGAAGATTATGAACACCGGCCTCAAGCATAGCATTCTCACCGGCATCACGAATCATCTGTTCAACATCCTTCTGAGCCTTCTCAACCATCTCTTCAATTCTGGCGGGATGAATACGTCCATCAAGAATAAGACGTTCAAGAGCAAGCCTTGCAACCTCTCTTCGAACAGGATCGAAGCATGAAAGAACGACTGCCTCGGGTGTATCATCAATAATAAGATCAACACCTGTCATCGTCTCAAGAGTTCTGATGTTACGTCCCTCTCGACCGATAATACGTCCCTTCATTTCGTCACTCGGCAGCTGAACTACTGAAATAGTAGCCTCTGCCACATGATCCGCTGCTGTCTTCTGGATGGCGGTGATGATGTAATCCTTGGCCTTTTTGTCAGCCTCTTCCTTCGCCTTTGTCTCCAAATCCTTGATAAGTACAGCAGTTTCATGTTTTACTTCATCTTCAACAGTTTTAAGCAGATATTCCTTTGCTTGTTCGGAGGTAAGACCAGAAATCTTCTCAAGTTCCTGAACCTGCTGATCACGGGCTGTTTCCATTTCCGTTTTAATTCTGTCAAGTTCAAGCTCCTTCAGTGTGATTTTGGCCTCCTTACGTTCCAGAGCTTCAGTCTTTCTGTCAAGGCTTTCCTCCTTCTTCAGCACACGGTTCTCGTAATGCTGAAGTTCTGCCTTACGTTCCTTGGTCTCACGATCAAGATCCTTCTTGGCACGAATGGATTCTTCCTTAATCTCAACTGAGGCCTCGCGTTTCTTTGCCTCGGCTTCTTTACCGGCTTCATCAACTATTTCCTTTGCACGCTTCTCAGCTGTACCGATGGTACTCTCGTCCTGCTGCATCTTTTTCTTCACAGCAAGCTTTCCTGATACAATCCATGCAATTACTCCACCAATAATTAGGCCGATGACTGCGCCAATTACATATTCCATAACGCAGGAGCACCTCCCATATTAAATTTTGATTGTATAAATTTCAATACAACTATTTATTGTAAGTGTTTTAGTGGCAACTGTCAACTCATTTTTGAAAAACTTTTCAGGTTACTATCCACTGTCGTACGTAAAACATTTTAAAAAGCTCAATTGACTTATTTGACTATCTGAGATAGGATAAACAAGGGGAGCAAAGCTTGTTGGACTATTCACAATTCATTCAAAACGGATTGATTGATTTATGCGATGCTGTCCTAAAATAAACATATACAAGGAGAAGATTATGAAGCTGGTTTATGGTATCAATGACAGGCCCGGATTGGGCAAATTGTTTGTTTACGCAATTCAGCAGCTGCTCGCAATAATGACAGCCACACTCGTAGTTCCGATTATTGTCGGTAACGACATGAAGCCTTCGGCAGCTCTGTTTGGTTCGGGAGTCGGCACACTCATTTATGTTCTGTTTACGAAGGCAAAAAGCCCTGTGTTCCTCGGTTCGTCATTCGCTTTCTTAAGCTCAATGGCAGCTGCTTTTGCCGGGGCGGTTTCAATGGAAGCAGGTTATGCAGGACTCATTATCGGCGCTGCTCTTGCAGGATTTGTTTATGTGTTTATTGCATTTATAGTTCATTCATTTGGTGTTAACTGGATTGACAAAGTGATGCCCAAGCAGGTTATAGGACCTACGGTTGCTATCATCGGTCTTTCACTTGCCGGGAACGCCATTAAGGATCTTCAGACCGGAAAATACAAGATTAACGGAGAGGTTACCGCAGATGTTCTTTTCTGCATTCTTACCGGACTTATCACTCTTTTTGTTACAATGGCATGCTCGTTATCCAAAATAAAGACATTAAAGCTTATTCCCTTCATTATCGGTATTCTTGCAGGTTACGCTTTTGCAGCAATCATGACATTGATTGGTGAGCATGCGCATATACCTGAAATGATGATTATTGACTTCAGCGTATTTGAAAATATGAAGCTGTTCGAAATCCCTGAATTTACATTTGTAAAGGGAATCAAAGGATTTAGTGAAATCGACAGTACGTTTATCGGTTCACTTGTCGCAGCATATGTGCCTGTAGCATTAGCAGTATTTGCCGAGCACCTTGCTGACCACAAGAACATTTCTTCAATCATTGAAAAGGATCTGCTAAAGGACCCCGGACTTCACAGAACACTCCTTGGTGACGGTATCGGATCAATGTTCGGAGCTTTCTTCGGCGGATGTCCCAATACTACATACGGTGAGTCAATAGCGTGCGTAGCCATTACAGGTAACGCTTCCGTATATACAATTATTACAGCTGCTATACTTGCAATGATTATTTCATTCCTTTCTCCTTTTGTAGCAGCAGTTAATTCTATCCCTGACTGCGTAATGGGCGGCGTGTGTATGGCGCTCTACGGATTTATCGCTGTATCGGGACTTAAGATGATTCAGAAGGTTGATCTTGAGGACAACTGCAATCTCTTTACTGTATCAGTTATCCTCATCGCAGGTATCGGCGGACTCACGCTTAACTTCGGCAAAATAGCGGTTACCGAAATCGCTACAGCACTTATTCTTGGTATCATTGTGAACGCTCTTTTCGGAAGAAAGAAGAAAAAGGCCGAAGAGCCCGGACAAAACACATGAGTAAGCTTTCAGCTGCGCAGCAGGATGCTTACGAATGCGCTTTGGACAGACTGTGAATAGAAAAGCAATAATAGATAATAATTCGGATGCATAAATCATCCGGGAAAGAAGGAAATATGAGTGATATGGTTAAGTTTATGGATCATCCGTTGATTCAGCATAAAATTACTATGCTGAGAATGAAAGAGACCGGAACGAACGGCTTCAGGAAGCTTGTTGAAGAAATCGGAATGCTCATGGGATATGAAGCCTTCCGAGATCTCCCTACTAAAAACATTGAAATTGAAACGCCCATTGAAAAGTCTTCCGAGCCTGTTATCGAAGGCAGACATATGGCTATTGTTCCTATTCTTCGTGCGGGTCTCGGCATGGTAAACGGTCTGCTTGCCCTTGCACCTACAGCTAAGGTGGGACATATAGGTCTTTACCGTGATGAGGTAACTCATGAGCCTCATGAATACTACTGCAAGCTGCCCAATCCTATCTCAGAGCGTACAATCGTTGTCTGCGATCCTATGCTCGCAACGGGAGGAAGCGCTTCGGCAGCCATTAATTTCATCAAGGAGCGCGGCGGAAAAAACATAAAGTTTCTCTGTATTATCGCAGCTCCCGAAGGTCTTGAGCGGCTTAAGCATGATCATCCCGATGTTCAGATTTATGTTGGTCATCTTGACAGATGCCTTAATAAAGACGCATATATCTGTCCCGGATTAGGTGATGCAGGTGACAGAATCTTTGGCACAAAATAGCTTTTTAATCTAAAGCTACTATTCACAGTCGGATGATAATGAACGCAAGCCTGAAGCCTGCTTCAAGGCTTGTGAGCATTATCATCTGACTATGGAGCCTGGACAAAACAAAAAAACTTATGTTACTTTACATCATACATCTCGTTGGTAAGGTTATACAGCAGAATGTAAAAATCCTCATGCGTAATCCCGTCCGACACAAGCCCGTTATCCCGCTGAAACGCCCGAACAGCCTCTTCTGTTTTCACACCGAAAATTCCATCACATCCGCATTCATAGCCAATATGATTCAGTCTTCTCTGTATATTTTTTACCTGAACCGAATAGACATTCTCAGTGTCGCAACTGTATTTTTTAAAGGGACTTCCGTTATTGTATGAAAGCATTTCAAGTCCGGTATACTGAAAATGCATGGTGTCGGAACAGATTGCATAATCTCCGCCCCAGTACCATCCATGTTTTTCAAAAATATCAATCACATTCTCCGTAATATAATATGGGTCAGTCACATCGCGTAAATCATTTCCGGCGCCAACATAATAATCATTTTGATAATAATTTATATCAACAGCCGCGCCGTATGCATGCGCACTCATACATGTGACATTGTCCAGTAACGGTCCGGAAACCTCACCGTTCGTATTCCATCTGAAACCGGTAAGTGTATCAACAGGAAACTGTTCAGCAAGCCGGTAGATTTCATTAAATATTTCTTCGACATCGTTCTTCAGGAGACGGTTTACGGTAACTGATGCGGAGGAAGAATATTTATTGCCTTCTTTACCGATTCTCCACACCGGAACCGATATCGTTGTCATCTGACTTAATGCTTCTTCCTTTGAACTGTATTTTTCAGGTTTGTTATCCGTGGTCCAATATGTGACTTCAGATTCAAAAAGGAAGCGGTATTTCAAACTGTCATTAAATAATTGTCTGCTGCAAAGGTTTATGCTTATTGTCAATATTAATGAATAAAAAAAGAATCTGTAAAGCTTCATAATGTCACCTGTTTCATCACTATAGATTTTTTACTTTATAGGACACAAAAGCGTGCGCACCCTCGCTGAACGCTTTTTATTTTATAGGGTTCAATTTCCTGTAAAGAAAAAATCCATGCAGCATAACCTGCATGGATTTTTTTCAGTGACGAATAAGGGAATCGAACCCTTGTTTCCGCCGTGAGAGGGCGGCGTCTTAGCCGCTTGACCAATTCGCCATTCACTGTTGTTTTCTCATCAGCAACAACGATAGTATATCATATAATTGTCACAAATGCAAGTACT
>JAZLIK010000089.1:0-12508 GCA_045617345.1 Lachnospiraceae bacterium
TCATAAGCCCTGCCTGCTGCGCAGTCAGTCGCTGCTACGCAGCTTAAGGCTTATTCATAAGTTTTGTCCAGCCTCCATAGTCGGATAATAATATCTGCAAGCCTGAGAGCAAGCTCTCAACTTGCGTCTATTATTACCCGACTGTGAATAGTAACTGTGAATTATATTGTTATTCTCAATCCGCGTGTTTTCTTGAATTCAAGACTCGCAACCGCTTCGCTTGTTGCTCGTTAAAAGCAGGCTGCTTCACAGCTGTCAGGTACGGGGATTGTACCCCTCACCTGAAAAAGCTTGTACCCACCGCCTAAAAGCAGTGGATCTTTCGGCTTTTATATAAATACTACACTTCGTACAAGACCATCCACCGCCTCAAGACAGAGGGTTTTCTTGGACTTTTATATACTATGATTAGGGCTTTCAAAGAAACTGACGCCTAATGACACATACATTCTTCGGTTTCAATTCACAGCCTGTATAAAATGCTAAAAACATTCAAAATCTGTTCGTTTTTCTTAGAAAAATGGCTATTTTATCATATTTCGCAAATCATTAAGTCTATTATTTTTTAACAGGCAAGCTTGAAAAAACGCACTTCTGATGCAGATATCAGTTACTTGTGTAATTGTCATTTGGCTATGTGGTGAAACAGTAACTTGTATCATACTATTTATCAAGTTTTGATTTTACGGAATCTACCCTGTCAACGTACATGAGCACTTCTACTACAGCTTCGTAAAGTTCGGGCGGGATATAATCACCGAAATCAAGTCGGCTGAGTGTCTCTGCCAGCTTTGAATCATGATGTAACGGTATATTGGCTTCTTTTGCACCCTGAATGATTTTTTCGGCCAGATAACCCTGACCGGTTGCAAGTATTTTCGGCGCCTGATCACCCGGTTCAAAACCAAGCGCAACCGCAGTTTTGGGTTTGTTTCTGTTTTCCAAAATAATACCTCAAATAATACCTCAAATAATAACTCAAAAAATTACTCGATATTAGTTAAAAAAATTTCTCAATATTAGTTCAAATAATTACTCAAATAATTCCGGAGGTTGTTACTTGTTCTTTGTGTGTTTCAAAACAGATCATTTGTTATATATATTATGCTGGCATTGCTTATGAATGGGCTTTGCTTATGAATGGGCTTTGATCAGACTGAGAACTGTAACAGTTATAATGGTAATTTTCTATTCTTTACCGACAACCTTCAGATTCTTTAAAAACGATCTTCTATGAATTTCACAGGCTCCGATGTTTTCAAGTGCTTCAAGGTGTACTTTTGTGCCATATCCTTTGTTTGATGCAAAATCATAACCCGGATATTTTGAATCAAGCTCTGTCATAAGTCTGTCTCGTGTGACTTTTGCTATGATACTTGCTGCCGCAATAGATATGCTTCTTGCATCACCCTTGACAATTCCGACCTGTCTGATATCTACATCCGGTATATGAACCGCATCAACCAAAAGCATATCAGGCTTTACCGAAAGCTTAGATATTGCCTGACGCATTGCTTCATATGTTGCATTCAGAATATTAATGTCATCAATCACCTTTTCGTCAACTGTTCCTACTCCTACGGCGACAGCTTTCTCCATGATGATGTTGTATAATTCTTCACGTTTTTTTTCGGACAGTTTTTTTGAGTCGTTCAGGTATAAAATTTCTTCGTCCTTTGGCAGAATTACGGCAGCTGCCATAACAGGACCGGCAAGCGGTCCTCTGCCTACTTCGTCAATGCCGCAGATATATTTACAGTCTGAATATTTATACTCGAATTCCTTCATTAATTCGGTTCGTTCGCGTTCTGCCTGCAGTTTTGCGAGCTTTGCCGCTTCACGTTCCTCTTTTGTTTTAGTCATGCTATTTTCTCCTGAATGTTTCTATGTATCAGTGTTAATATTCACAGTCGTTTGATAATGAACAGCAAGACTGATGTTCACTTCAGAGCTTGCGAGCATTATAAACTGACTGTAACGTTTCATCAACTTCTTTCATAGGCTCTTTCAAGTGATATTCTGCCTATTTTGGTAGAACGAAAATCATCCATTATCAGTTTGGCAGCTTTTTCTGTGTCAGGTTCCGCACCTTTTTTCAGACAGCCTCGTTTTACTGCTATCTCTCGCATTGTTTCATTTGCATCATCATATTCTGTAACACCGTAACGTTGTGCAACTGCTCCCGGATAAATTTCTTTAAGCTTTTTGAGCAGTTCATAGGCCAGGTCTTCCTGATAAAGAATTTCATCATTAATCGACCCTATAAATGCAATGTTAAGTCCTACCTTCTGATCTTCAAATTTTGGCCAGAGTATACCGGGAGTATCAAGCAGTTCAACCTGTTTATTAAGTCGAATCCACTGTTTTCCGGTGGTAACTCCGGGTTTATTTCCGGTTTTGGTGCATGCTTTTCCGGAAAGCGCGTTAATGAAGGTTGATTTGCCTGAATTGGGAATTCCCGCAATCATGGCGCGAAGCGGTCTGGCAAGAATTCCTCGACTCTTGTCTCTTTCAAGCTTCGCTTCACAGGCTTTGTTAATTATTGATATAGTATTTTTGACACCGTTTCCGGTTTTGGAATTGACAATATTAACAAAATATCCTTTTGATTCATAATAAGCCTTCCATTCGGCGGTTACTTTTTCGTCTGCCATGTCGGCTTTATTCAGAATGATAACCTTCGATTTACCGTTTGTCATTGAATCAATATCCGGATTTCTGCTGCTGTAAGGAATTCTTGCATCAAGTATTTCGATTATAACATCAATCAGCTTTAATTCCTCCTGCATCTGTCTTTTGGCTTTTGACATATGTCCGGGATACCAGTTAATTGAATTGCCTGTTTGTTTCTCTTCGTTACTTTTTTTCTGCCTTATTTTTCTCTTTTGATACATATCCATTTGTATTACCTGTTACCTTTGTACAATCTTTTTGTTACGTCGTTTCCGGTTATTGCTTATTATCTTTTCCTTCGGTCTAAACCGGTTCTTTGATAGTATTCATTTTTGTCAATATACATGCGTTTTTCGGCTTCTTTTTCGAGAAATACAATATCTTTATCCGGATATTCCGATGCGAAAACATAGCCTATTGATATTGCAATTTTATATTGATTCTGATTGTTCCAAAGTTCTGTCTTTTCATTTAGTTCGTTAATAAGCGTACTGAAATCGGATTGTGAATATCTGATAATTGCCGAGTACTCATCTCCGCCCATTCTGAATACTGTGCCATAATTGCCAAATACTTCTTTTATACAGGATGCGGCACCGCAAATTATCATATCACCGGCCAAATGTCCATAATTGTCATTAGTCGTCTTCAGACCGTTCAAATCAGCCGAAATAAACACTAAATCGTCCGGAATTCCCTGATTGTCAATATGACTTACTTCTTTGCCAAAAGCGCGTCGGTTCAACAGCTGAGTCATTTCATCGGTAATTGCAAATTTCTTAAGCTGTTCCTCATGGTCTACATCATCTGTACACTCCCTGAGAATAAACTGGTAAGCCTTGGTATTGTCGTTAATAATGAGATGCTGCCCCTCAACCTGAAAATATCCGTCAGAATAAGGAATTATTTCTTTTACTTTTTCATCATTTTCCATTGAAGTAATCCATTCACGAATATCGTCAAGCTTTTCATTTGATAAATCAGGAGTCAAATCAATTCGCAGATTATTGAGAATCGGATAATACACACGTGCAATCTCATTGGCACCGAGAAATCTGTGACGTGTATCAAATGAAATAACTCCGACATTTCGCTGATTAATCATGGCTGTGACTGCGGTATCATTCACATCATATAATACAAGTCTCGATGAAATAATCAGGAATGTCAGCAGAATCAAATCGAAGCAAATTGGATACAGTTCAATATTTGTAACCTTTCGGCCGATAAAGAATGCTGCTATTGCAGTCACATTTGAAATCAAAAGCAAAAGCACATTTTTATATGATATGTCTTTTTTGTTCTTTAACGTGTATACTATTGCTATAAATCCGATTGCGGGATACAGACCAAGCATTACATAATAAAACGTATGGTAAAAGTTGTATTCTTTAACCAGAATGCATAATCCGTCGACAAATTTGATGTCAATTTTTTTGTAGAAAATATCCGAATATCCTATAGTGAGTACTCCGGAATATACAAATAATGTAAATAAAAACAGGGAGAACTTTACTAATTTTTTAGTATTGAAATTACACAATTCCAAAATTAATAATAAAATCAGAAGCGGTCCGAAGCAGGCACCGATATACTGTATTTTATTAGCTAAAATTGCCTGTTCAAGATTGGTGGCTGATGCTACCTGTAATTGTCCGTATGTCGCTATAGATATAATCACAAACGAAAGCGCAAAATATAAGGATTCTTTGCTTTTTAGTCTGGCGAAATACAAAACAGTCAATACAACTGATGCAAAAAAACATAACCGGTAATACAGCATAAGTTCACCTCCAATTTGAATAAAAATGTTACGGGCTCCTGGAAATGCCGATATGTTGTCACAATTAACGAAATAAAACTTTGATGAAAAGTATTATATGCGAATGTTAATGTTGGCTTCTTTTTAAATTAATAATTTTTTTTTACTTTATAGGATGCAATATCCTATAAAGCAAAAAATATAATCAGTGTACTGCTTATTCCTGCTCGTCTTTTTTTAGATTCATTTTACTGATAATACCGAAACCATTCAGCCTAAACATCGCTCTGCCTCTGATTTCTGACAGAGATACATTCCCGACTGTGTTAAATCTGCTGTCTTCACTGTTGTTTCTGTTGTCTCCGAGAACAAAATATTCGTCCTCATCAAGTTTAAGTGGTTTCTCAGCAAGTCCTGCAATTTTCATGGGTTCAACATTGTTGTTCTCGGGAAGATATTCTCCGTTTATATATATATTTCCGTCAATTATCTGAACAGTTTCACCCGGAAGTCCTATAACTCTTTTGATGCTCATATATTTGTGTTCCTTGCCGTTCTTTTCAAAAACAATTACATCAAATCGTTCCGGAGTGCTTTTCCAATATGCCAGTGAATTTATAAGTATTATATCATCATTATTCAGCGTAGACATCATAGAGTCTCCGACCATATTTGTTTTTTCTACGCAAAAAGCTGTAATAAAATATGCCAAGCCTACTGCTATAATAACAGCAATAGACCATTTTATTATTTTTATGGTTAAACGTCTTATTTTTTGCATTTTTTCCTGACGTTCAAATTCTTCATCAAAACCAAATGTCATACTATGTCCTCTTAATTAAATTCCATGCGGTTGAGCAAAACCGGCTTCTGAAATTTTCTATTCCCCTTATAACATTATACAGATTTATCTGATAAATTACAAGAAAAAAAAGGACAAATCATATTTTACATGATTTGTCCTTTGCAGACCCTGTAAATTCAATAAACAGAAATTATCTAACAATTTCCTTAATCTTTGCAGCTTTACCTGTTAACTGACGAAGGTAGTTAAGCTTAGCACGTCTAACTTTACCCTGTCTGACAACTTCGATCTTTGCAACAATGGGTGAATGCAAAGGCCAGGTCTTTTCTACACCAACACCGTTGGAAATCTTTCTAACTGTAAATGTCTCTCTGGCACCGCCATTCTGTCTCTTGGTTACTACGCCTTCGAATGCCTGCTGTCTCTCACGGTTTCCTTCTTTAACGAGTGAGTATACTCTTACGGTATCACCAACGTTAAACTTTGAAACCTCTGACTTAAGCTGTGCAGCTTCGATTGATTTAATAATATCGTTCATAAAGAACCTCCTTATATTTTGGTGTTCTTACTACTTCGTTCAAGATTCGCAATCACCCACTGAATAATCGCCGGTCTGATAGCCATTAGCGAATAAATTTGCGAAAACAACTCTGTACAGAGGAACATCAATACTCACAATGAAAGATACTAACATATATAACAATAAATTGCAACAAGAATTTTTTTAATTAAGTTCGTTACTATTATCTGTTGCTGCTCTGTTTATACTGTCATGATTTCCTTTGTCTTTACATCACATTTTTTGTCGATTTCATCACAGAACTTATCGGTTACCTTTGTAACCTCATCTTCAAGGTTCTTCTGAATATCCTCAGAAATTTCGCTTGCTTTTCCAAGCTTTTTAAACGCATCATTTGCATCACGTCTGATGTTTCTGATAGCAACCTTTGCATTCTCAGCCTTCTTTTTAATGTCCTTCGCAAGCTCCTTACGTCTGTCCTCTGTCAGCTCAGGAAATACCATTCTGATGATACGTCCGTCGTTGGTGGGAGTAACTCCTATATCAGATGAAAGAATAGCCTTCTCAATTTCCTTTATCATCTTTGCTTCCCAGGGCTGAATCTGAATTACGCGAGCTTCAGGTACGCTGATATTCGCAACAGCATTAATAGCTGAAGGAGTTCCGTAATAATCTACTCTGAGTTTGTCAAGCAAATGGGGATTTGCTCTGCCGGCTCTGATTGAAGCATACTCTTCATCAAGCACGTCAACAGTTTTCTTCATCTTTTCTTCATAAACCTTAATTCTCTCGTCCATATTGTTCTCCTATTCTGCTGTTACTATTGTACCGGTACATGTACCGTTTACATTATTGATAATTGAATTTGTCTCATTCAGTGAAAAAATCATAAGAGGCATTTTGTTTTCCATACAGAGTGCTGTAGCTGTAGCATCCACAACCTTAAGATTTTTCTCATAAACTTCACTGATAGATATCCTGTCATACTTGACTGCCTTGGGATCAACCTTGGGATCAGCGGAGTAAACACCGTCAATAGCCTTTGCCATGAGAATGATATCGCAGTCAAGCTCAATTGCTCTGAGCGCTGTGGCTGTATCTGTTGAAAAATAAGGATGACCGGTGCCGCCGGCAAGGAAAATAACATGTCCTTTTTTCAATGCTTTTACTGCCTTATCCTTTGAAAACAGTTCTGCCATATCTCCGCATTCAAAAGGAGTAAATACGTTTGTTTTGATTTTTTCAGATCTGAATATTTCTGATACATAAATACAGTTCATAACGGTAGCAAGCATTCCAATCTGGTCTGCTTTTACTCTGTCAATGTTTTCGCTTGTACGTCCGCGCCAGAAATTACCACCGCCGATAACAACAGCTACTTCGACGCCCGAATCAATCAGAAGCTTTACCTGACGAGCCATATCCTTACAGGTAGGTTCATCAAACCCCTGTTTTTTAACGCCTGCAAGCGCTTCACCGCTAAGTTTTAAAAGTACTCTTTTATATTTTCCCATGTTTATCCTCCAAACCTGAAATTTAACATCCCAATTATACTCGTTAAGTTATTACAGGTCAATAAATTTCTAATCAATTCTTAAAGAAATGTTATTTATCGGAACTTACTTGCCACAGGACAAAAATCTTCATAAAACATGACACAAAATCTGAGGTGATTAGTAATTATTCCTCAAAAACCTGATCAAGATTAATTCCCGAATAATCGAATGAGCAGTAACCTTCCACTATGGCACCATAATTCATCTGGATCGATCTTGCTTTTATATTTCCTTTTACAATTCCGGTAGAATCAATAATTACAGGACCATGAATATCAAGATTTCCCTTTACCGCACCGGCTATGACTGCTGTTTTGCCTTTTAGGTCACCGACAACGATGGTTCCGAGTGAAATTTTGATGGAACCGAGGCTTTCGATGCTTCCGATAACATTCTTTGTATTGACATATACATCAGCTGCAACTGAATTACCGACTACCCGACCAAATATTGAAAGCTTTCCTGAACAGTTAATATCTCCGTTTACGGTTCCGAGTACTGTCAGTGAACAGTCAGAAACCATTCCGCCGTTTATTGTGGTACCTTTTGTAATCGTATTGCAGGTTTCATCATATTCGGGTAAAGTAACAGGTGCATTGGCTCTCTGAATCATTTTCGAATATACTTCTTCTGTCTGAGCAGCTGCTTCATCTGACATTGAACCGAAATCTGTCGTCTGATGCTGTGAATCTGCGTCTGCACTGTTATCAACGGCTGTTTCATAGTCTAAACTGTCTGTAACGGTATTTTTTATACTTCCACTATCGGATATTGTTTTGTTAAAGTAAGCTGCCTGAGAACTGTCATCATCATTAATAATACCTTTTGAATTGTAGTCATCGGAAAAATGACCTGCTGACAAGTCCGGTTCGGTGATGTTAACGTAAGATAAGTCAGCATCCGATTTGTTTTCGACAGAAATATCAGCATCCGATTTGTTTTCGACAGAAATATCAGCATCCGATTCGTTTCCGACAGAAATATCAGCATCCGATTCGTTTCCGACAGAAATATCAGCATCCGATTCATTTCCGACAGAAAAGTCTACACCCGAAATATTTCCGTAAGAAAAGTCAGCATCCGAATTGTTTCCTGCAGAAATATCTGCACCTGAAATGCTCTCCGCAGATATATTTGCTGTATAAGCATCGTCTTCAGTGATGTTGCCTTTGAGATTTACTTCATCCGGTATATCCTCTAAACTGTCAAAATCTTTATCTTCGATAAAGTCATCTGTCATTAAGTCACTGATAATTTCATTAACAGCAGGATTATCTTCGGCTACAGCATCAGCAGAATTGTCAACTGCTTCAGCAACATCAAACAGTGCATCCGCACTCGTAAACTCATCTGTATTGAAAATATCGGCTGTATTGACGTAACCGGTATCAGCATCAGAAGAATCTTCGACGGCATTATCAATATCGGATACATTATCATTTGCGGCAGGTGCAGGTGTATCATTATTGCCGAAAGCAGCGAACAGACTTGCAATATCATCGGCACTCAGATTCTTGTTCGGGTCGCTGTTCTTCAGTAAATCAGCGGCTGACTGTTCAGGTGCAGCTTTTACGGTTTCCTGTTTTACAGGTTCTGCTACCGGTTCTGCGGCAGGCGCAGGTGTATCATTATTGCCGAAAGCAGCGAACAGACTTGCAATATCATCGGCACTCAGATTCTTGTTCGGGTCGCTGTTCTTTAATAAATCAGCAGGTGAAGACGACTTTGTTTCAAAGGATGTTTCGTTTGAACCCGTAAAAAGATTGTCATTTACCGTATTGTTTTCCTCAAACAAATCATCTGCCTTTATGTTGACCGAAGCATCCGAAGAAGGCGCAGGATTTCCACCGGTTGCAGCTGCACCGCCTCCGAGAAGCTGTGCTACCAGATCCTGTACGCTGGCATTATCCATGACTTCATTATCATTTGAAGCCTTTTTTTGAATTCCGAGCCCGTTGGAACTGTTCTCTTCTGTACCCAAGTCCTTAAAAAAACCCATTTCTGCCTCCACTATGCATCCTGCTTTGATTTATTATATGATATAAGCGTTAAGATTATATTTCTACTTTGTAAATTATTCTGATTCCTTATAATCTTTTAATTTCGGGCAAACCTACCGGTTCTGTCAACCCTTTTTTAGCTAATTTATCAGCCATTTCATTATACTTCACATTTGTGTGTGCGGCAACCTTAAAAAAACGAATATTAATAAATTTATTTTTTGACTGCATAAAGTCTCTGTATTTCTGTGTTAAATCGTTTTTTGCCTTCCATTCGCCCGTGACCCAGCATTCGATTCCTTTATAATCATAATAAATATCTAGGCTGTTGTATTCGTTTACAATTGCCCATTTTACAGCAAGCATTGAAGCAATCATTTCACCGGACACATTTCTTTGTGACACTGCTTCAGGCGAATCACCGCTGCCGGAAAGCTCTTCTATATAACCTGAAGGATGAATAAGCACAAGACCAAATGCATATTTACCAATCTCGGGATTAAAGCTTCCGTCTACATAAGCGGTCGGGCGTTCCTTGAAACTATTTGCTTCCATCATCATGAATTGGTATTCTGTTTAGGTCTTTCGGTTCTTTTTATATTTGTGCAAAGATATAAATCCTTGTTTACGTCAAGCTTCAGACTGTCTTTGCGAATATAATTGGTTGCCTCGGTTTTAATTGCTACACTCTTAAGCTGTCCGCGTAAAACAAGTCCATAAATACCGGCAACAATAAGCCCTACAATTACTGCTATCAAAATATGTGTACCCATATAATTTCTCCTATTCTGTGTGTTGTATACAATATCGACTGCTCAAAGTAATCAAGCTAATTAGTTTATCTTTTCATTGTGTTGTATACAGTATCGATTACTCAGTGAACCGAAGTTAATAAGTTTATCATTTTCTACGTGTTGTATACAGTATCGACTACTCAGAGTAATCAGGTTAATTGGTTTCTATTTTTTATGTATTCTATACAATATCAACTAATCAGTGCATTCATGTAAATAAGTTACTATTCTGATTCTTATTGATATTTATCATTTAGAAAGCAGTGTGAGTAAAACAAACACAATTACTGCGGTTATTCCGAAAACAAGTAAAAAGTTCTTCCAGAACTTACCTTTATCCATCGGCAGATTACCGACAAATTTACCGGTCTGACCGTTCATGCCGAATACAAATTTCTGACCGTTCCAGGAAGTATTAAGAATCCACATGGGTAACAGTGCATATCTTGTTCGTCCGTTATTAAAATTAACAACTGAATTATCGACTGTTACCTCATCGTAGCCCTGAACAGTGTTCCTGATAGCGGACTCGGTACTGTTTTTGATACGTTTGTTGGCACGTTCGGAACATTTTTCAACAGACACATCATATTTATCAGCCAGATATCCTGCCAGATAAGCTGTCTGGAAATCTACGCCTTCTGCAAAATTATAGGGTTCAAGCGAATCCATCAGTGCATCATCCATTTTGTCGGATGCATCAACGGGAACATTATCAAAAATCAGGCTGCCCTGTCGAATAATTGAGTAGTATTTTGTTTCTTCGTAATTGTAATCATCATCATGCCATGTTCTGACCTTTTTGGCCTTATAACGTATATCTGCATCAGTTGCAGTATCGTACAGCCAGAATGGAGCATAAACACCTTTGATTTCATCTATGTGATTGCTGTTTTTGAAAGCCGAAGGCAGAAGCTTTTTGCCTTCAAAATGTTTAGTGAGAGCTTCCTTGGCAGCCTTCTTGTCATATTTAAACGGAATAATCAGATCGGGCTTCAAAGCACCGCTGAAATTACCCATCATAACGATGGGACTGTCGCAGTAAGGACAAGTGGATGCGCCTGTAGTTTTATCTGTAATAATCTCCGCACCGCATGAATTACAGATATAAGCAGCCATATTCTGTGCATCAGTGTCACTGAAAGCTCCTCCGGCCGACATATTCCAGCTCATCTCTTCTGTTATGCTGTTTTCAAGTACCTGATCAAGTTCCTTTAATGAGTCCATCTCGAATTCACTGTCACAGTAGGGACATTTCATTTTTCCTACAGAACTGTTGAATTCTATACCTCCGCCACAACACGGACATTTGTAATCCTGTAAAGCCATATCCTTCTCCTCCTGAATATATACTCCAAAAGAAGCCCCAGCAGCCGTCAAGACCGCCGAGGCTCAATTTCAGTGTAACTATATAAAGTCTGTCCAAATTCATTTCTTAATTCCTGACTGTTATGCAGTTAACCGATGCATCGCAGACAGATTATTTTGAAGTGACAAATTAATTAAGGTCTGGGCTGACCGCAGTTCATGCAGAACTTACCTGTATTCTCGGCGCCGCATGAACATTTCCATCCTGTTGAAGCTACAGGAGCGGGTTTTCCGCAGTTCATACAGAACTTTCCGGTGTTCTCCTGACCGCATTCACACTTCCAGCTTCCTGCGGGTGCGGGCTTGGGCTGACCACAGTTCATGCAGAATTTACCGGTATTAACCGAACCGCATGCACAGGTCCAGCTGTTTGCAGATGCCTGCTGCTGTTGCTGCTGATTCTGCTGAGCCATGTTGAACAGGCTGTTAATATTGGCACCGCCTGCATTCTGAGCCATATTCATACCGATGAAACCGTTCATTGCACCGCCTGCGTTGTTTGCCGCATCAACCATAGCCTGTGACGTAGCACCTGCAATTGTAGCGGCTGCCATGCCGGGATCACGAAGAACAGCGTTCTTCTGAAGTGTCTTGAGAGTCTTCTCGTCCTCGGGATCTGCGGTAATAACGGGATCGAATGTGAGAAGCTCGATACCATACTCTTCTGTCCATGTTGAATTCAAAGCTTCCTTCATGGCATCCTTGAATTCCAGAGTATGAAGCATGATCTCATGGTACTGGATTCCGTTGGCGGAAAGCTTTGCAAGTGCGGGCTGGAACGCTGCAAGAAGGCTTGACTTCAGTGTAGGAAGCATATCCTCCTTTGTGTATTCACGTTCAACGTTTCCGCAGATGTTTGTGTAGAAAAGCAGAGGATTTACAATCTGGAAATTGTAAGTTGCATTGCATCTTAATGACATTGTGAAATTGAAATTAAGACGGGGATCGTTAATCATAAAAGGAATCGGAGTAGGTGTACCAATCTTGTTGCCAATTATCTTCTTGGTATTGAAATAATAAACTCTCTGAT
>JAZLIK010000090.1:0-30879 GCA_045617345.1 Lachnospiraceae bacterium
TCCGTGAATACAGTCTTGATGCACTCCGAAAAAAAGTTTCGACCGTTCTTCAAAATGCGCGGCTGTTTAAAGGAACAGTCCGTGACAACATCCGCTGGGGCAAACCTGATGCGACGGATGACGAAATAATCGAAGCACTCAGAGCTTCACAGGCATATGAATTTATCAGTCAGAAAGAAGGCTTCCTCGATTTTATGATTGAACAAAACGGAAGAAACCTTTCAGGCGGTCAGCGTCAGAGAATGACAATTGCACGTGCTCTGGTTGGGCAGCCCGGCGTGCTTATTCTTGATGACAGCTCATCGGCACTCGATTTTGCCACCGATGCAGCACTAAGGCATGCAATTTCGACACTTTCCTCAAAGCCTACACTGTTTATAGTGTCACAACGTGCTTCTTCCCTCATCAACGCTGATAAAATAATTGTCCTTGATGACGGAAGGGCTGTCGGAGCCGGAACACATGATGAGCTTATAAAGAGCTGCGAAACCTACCGTGAAATATACAATTCACAAAACTCATAAGCTTACAGCTCACGCTATTTATCAGTTACTGTTCGCGCACACCGTATACATACAATGATTATGGCGTCATAAAATCCATTATTTTTCTTACAGATAAGCCTGACGAAAAATAACGTGCTTTTGACGCTTGTATCCTACAATTAATCCTAACTTTATTTTAAGTAAAATAACGAGGAAAACTACAATGAAGAAAAAATCAGGCAAAGCATCACTTAAATCAGCGCGTCAGGTTCTGAAGCGTCTGAAAAAGCAAATCCCGTTAATCATTCTGTCGCTTGTAATGGCTCTGGTAACAGTCATTTCCACGCTCTATGTCCCGATTGTAATCGGCGACGCAATCGATCTGATTATAGGAGAAGGACTTGTCGACCTTGAAGCGATAGGAAAAATCCTTCTGAAGCTTGTAATCATTATCGCCGTAACAGGTCTGGCGCAGTGGCTGATGAATGTCATAAACAACAAAATCACATACCGTGTAACACGTGACATCCGAAACGAAGCAATCAGCAGGCTTTCAGTGCTCCCCTTAAGTTACATAGACTCTCATTCCTCGGGTGACACGCTCAGCAGGATAATTTCAGATGTTGACACCTTTGCCGACGGCCTTCTGATGGGATTTACACAGTTTTTTACAGGTGTTCTCACTATCATCGGAACCCTCTGTTTCATGTTCGCAGTCAATATAAAAATTACGCTTGTGGTTGTACTTGTTACACCGGTGTCCTTCCTCGTTGCTTCATTCATCGCTAAAAAAACTCATACCATGTTTAAGCTCCAGTCCGAAACACGAGGTGCGCAGACTGCATTTATCAATGAAATGATTGAAGGGCAAAAGGTTGTCGCTGCCTACGGTCACAGTTCCGCTTCGCTGAAGGATTTTGATGAAATAAATGATAAGCTTTCCGGCTACTCACTGAAAGCCACCTTCTTTTCATCACTCACAAACCCTTCCACCCGTTTCGTAAACAGCCTTGTGTATGCGGGTGTGGCGGTCGCCGGTGCTCTTACAGCCATTGCCACGGGCGGTACAGGCTTTACCGTCGGTCAGCTTTCCTGCTTTTTAAGCTACAGCAACCAGTACACAAAACCCTTCAATGAAATATCCGGTGTCATCACTGAACTTCAAAATGCACTTGCCTGTGCAGACAGGGTATTCGAACTGATAGACGAGCTTCCCGAGCAGGATTTGCCCGCAGATACCTGCAGTAGTGCTGATTCTCTCAATACTGCTGCTACGAACAACAGCCTGAATTACGGCCGCGGTGCAGCTGCAGACAACAATATAAATGTTCACAACAGTGCAGTTGAGGACAACAATTCGAATTCAGGCTGCAGTGCAGCTGCAGACAACGGTTCAGATTTCATCGGCAGTGCAGACTCCCGCAGCACATCCGGCTCAACTTCCGATTGCTTCGCAAAGGATGTCACGCTCAGGAATGTTTGTTTTTCATATGTTCCCGACCGCAAACTGATAGAGAACCTGAACCTGACCGTAAAGCCGGGCCAGCGAATTGCAATAGTAGGACCGACCGGTTGCGGAAAAACCACACTGATAAACCTGCTGATGCGATTTTATGATGTCAATTCAGGCTCCATTACAATCGGAGGCACAGATATAAAAAATATGTCCAGAAAGGCTCTGCGTTCCCATTACGGAATGGTGCTTCAGGAAACCTGGCTGAAATCCGGCACAATCCGTGACAACATAGTCATGGGGAACCCCGATGCAACCGATGAAGAGGTCATCGCAGCCGCCAAAGCCACTCACGCGCACAGCTTTATCAAACGACTTCCCAACGGCTATGATACACTCATTTCCGAGGATGGCGGCAATCTGTCACAGGGTCAGAAACAGCTGCTCTGCATAACAAGAGTAATGCTGATAAAGCCGCCCATGCTTATTCTGGATGAAGCAACCTCATCTATCGATACACGAACCGAGCTGCGCGTTCAGGAGGCCTTCGGTAAGCTAATGGAAGGCCGTACAAGCTTCATTGTGGCTCACCGCCTCTCAACGGTTAAAAACGCTGACTGCATACTTGTCATGAAGGATGGCAGCATCATTGAACAGGGAACCCACGATTCTCTGCTGGCTCTCAACGGCTTCTATAAGCACCTCTACGAAAGCCAGTTTGCACAGGTATCGTAAAAAGTCAGAACTGCATTTACCCTTTCAGGACTGCCGATACGGTTAAATTTGTGCATGAGTGCAGAATGCTCGATTATGAAACCCTTATCAGCAGAATTGCGGAGCTTTATGAGCAGTTCTGTGAGCTACAGGCCATAATCAAGGCAAACATGGAAACCCAGACACAGATGAGCCGCTTAAGAAGCTGACCGCAGAGGAGCGCCTTGAGCGCAGGCAGAGTGAAGTTAAGCCTCTTGTCGATGCATACGAAATAATGGTTGAACGATGCGCTATTTCAGATTACAACTTGATTTTCATATTTAACAGTAGCCCCCAAAAGGGCATTCTAAAAGGGTCAGTCCCTCACGACTGACCCCAAAAAAGATTGATTATTCTAAAAAATGTTATGTTTGTTTTCGTATAGATGAATTTGGGTACTTGCCTCATTATTAAATATTTAGTTTTTCAAAGCATAATTATTCCATAGATTTTTTACTGAAGAACACAAATCAACTTCGTTATGCACAAAAGTATAACAGATGCCATCAATAGTTATAAAGGAATTGGAAATGGTAAATGTTACGGGAGTAGAGGTATTGCTATAAAAAAGAGATATTCCATAATCCCACCCCCCTCTATATTCACTATCGGAATCATACAGGGCGATTCCTTTTAAAATATCTGTCAAAAGGACTACTCCGTCAGGAGTTAATTCTTTCGTTAGACCAGTTGTGCCATCGCAAATGATTATGCTTTCAATGTATGAACAATCAAAAGTCGGCGGTGTTTTTAAGGAAGATTTTTCAATTGGTATTGTGTGTTTTTCCGAAGGTGATAAATTGTTAAAAACAACACAGCTAAACATAATGATTAATAAAAAAACAAACGATATTAATAATAGATTCTTAGCGTTCATGGCATAACACTATTGTTGACACTAATAACATGAATACAATTTATTCCTAATTGGGAATGTACATATCTGATTTCAGATCCCCATCCATCAAATATTTCATAGTATTTACTGACCCATCCGCTGGAATGAGTAAACCATCTGTATCCTAAGCCTATCACATAGTGATTGCCGTAGATTTCTGACCCCTGTAATAGTAGGATAATAGGGCTGTAATCTATCAGAGATGTAGTTGATGACCAAGAGGAATAATAACTTATACTTGATCCTATATACAAATATCCTTTGCTGTACAAGTAAGAATTAATAGCAGACGAAACATTCGCAATAGTTGCATTTGAGCCGGTAGAATTGTAAAAAGAACAGAATGTATTTTGCCAGTCACTGGAACTGCAATAAGACAATTTTAACATTAAGTTTAATGCTGCAGTTGCACCACAATGCTCAGATATATTAACACTATTTATGGCATAATATGCGGCCTGGGTTTCATCCATAGTTTTTAAATTTGAAATTGAGCCAGTATAATAATTACCAGACTGTGAGGAATACCCGACTTCTTTGGCGTATACTGCCGTCAAGTTCAAGGTTTCTCCAAACGCATAATAGTTGCCACCAGATGACTCGTGTATAAAATCTAAATTTGTTGGAATGATAGTATACTCATTATTTTGAAAAACATATAAAACATCGTCACAGTATATAAAATAATTGTTTCCACCAAAATACATAATGGTTTTAGAACCATCACACAATTCATTAATTCTTTTGTCACCTAAAAATCTGAGAAAATTTCCAGTACCGTATTCAATATAATAAGCGTCTTGGGGATTGACCTTGTTGCTTGTAACTAAATAAGAAACAGGGATTTCTTTGTCATAATATTGCGTTACCAAGGCTGTAACATCTCCGCTCATATTATAAAGTGGAAAGATGATATAGCGATCTGTAATAGAAAGAAAAGACGAAAAGTACTCGGTATCTATTATTTTGTCATCGGATGCGTCAATAATAGAGCCGTAATTAGTAACGCTTTCAAGGAGTGCGTCTTCAGCGGAGACACTGACAGGCTGCATATAAGCCAATAAACCAAAAAGAATTGCAACTAAAAAAATGAACATCTTTACAAATGACTTGTTCTTCATAAAAACCTCCTTTTCAGAATTAATAAATTAATAACATACCGTTTATATAATAACAATAAAGAATGTAACATTTTTACGATATAATATGGCAATCGTAAAGTCAACATGCAGAATCTTCGAAGTATGGAACCATTTGTTACTACATCGTCCCTTCTTTCCGTTTTTGTATCCTCTCCAAAGTCTTTATGAGGAGACAAGCATTTCATCCTGCACTTTCTTTACCATCTCAATAGGGTAGCCACAGAAATCGGATATGTCCTCTACAGACCTTCCGCGCATAAGCATATCCATGATGCCTTTTTCCATACCTTTCTCTATGGCTTCCTTTTCCACCCTCAGCATGCATCTTCTCTAACTTCTTCCTGACTGAATAAAGATTCCATTATGCTCATGACTTCCGCCTCACACTGTCTGGAGGCTGGCAAGCTCGGCAATCTGCTCAGAACTTAGACCGGTATACTTGGCGATGTTGTCAGCCGGAACATTGTCATCAATCATATTTTTTTGCATTTTCTTCTGCCTTTGCCTTCTCGAGTGCAATGCCATATCTTCTCGTAACTTCTTCCTGATCGAATAAAGATTCCATTATGCTCATGACTTCCGCCTCCCTTTCCATAAGGTATTCAACAAGTATGTTCCTGTCCCTGCATATCTGCAGGGTTTCTTTTATCGCCTCGGGTGTCTTGCCGTGTTTCCTTATCATATCGGTAGCCACCTTCGAGAAGGTGACATACTGGCTGATGATATCATCGGAGCCGCCGGCAAGTACCTTTGCCTTATGTCAACATCAATGTCCTGACCATTGAAGAATTCGTCCCTGAAGCATATCTCTGACGGGATGCGCTCCCAGTCCCCCGTGAATATCACGTATAATTCGGGCTTCGGGATCTTCACCTTCTTGCTCCCGTACAGGTCTGCGTTCGTCTCCGTGAAGTACCTGTTTCAGGTCTCGCCGAGATACATGAGCATCCTCGGAAGGATGTTGATCGTCCATGTTGACTGCGCCTCCGCGAGCACCAGGAGGGAATCCTTCACCCTGAATCCCAGATTGTTGTACAGCTGGTCAGTAAGGGCGTTTGTGATCGTGACATCCTCAAGGTCATTTTCTGTGGCAACCGTATCTTCGGAATGCAGCGTCTGATATAACTGGAGCAGGTATTTGGGGTTGCCGAACAGATCTCCGAAAACACTGTCCTTGACAGTCTTTTTTTTCTCTGCGCCGGTCATATTGCTGAATGAGTGTTCCGAAATGTGTCCCTCCGTGCTTCGTATCGTATGAATGCAGTATAGCACATTGGGCAGTTTATTTCAACTGTGCAATTAATCAAAAATATAATTATAATCTCATGGTAAAAATATCGTATTTTAGGGGCTTGAAGGGTAAGTGATATCAGTGTTATGTGTACCGCTTCCAGGTTCCTTTCAATACATAATTGCATATATCACATAGCTGGTAATCTCTGTCGGGAGAGGATAATCTATTTTCCCACATTCCTGGAAAGCCTTCAGAAAATCGTTCACTCCCGACTTACTTGCATCAAGTCCTTAGCTATATCCACACTTGACATTCTATACCGTCGGAACTATTATAATTGCCTTCTCTATTTCTTATGGAATCCCAGATGTTATCCTTATGAAAATCGTTTGTTACTTCAACGGCATAACTTAAAGTATATAGATTCTCGTTAATGCCGGTAAAAGTGTTTAGCTTTTTTAAAAAAGACGAGTACTCTTTCATACGTGCTTTCTTGATATTTGGCATTGATACTATAGAACTCAATACATTTTTAAGATTATTTGTGTTGTCGTTTGTTATTTGCCTTAGCTTTTCTTTCTGTTTTTTAAATAGCTCGGAATCCTTTTTTAGGTCCGCTTTTAATTCGTCCCGGTATTCGTCCACATCAATGTTATCTATTATATCGGTTAAGGAGTTAAACTCCTCTTCCATTTCTGAAATATCCAAAGGGATATTTTTCGATAGGATATCTATATCACCATTGTCGCAGGCAAAAACAATCTTGTTGTCTATGCCCATTCTATTTAAAGCGTGTTCAATCGCGCCAATACCGCTAAAACACGTTGCAAGCCTTATCATATTGGTTGTCTCCTATTATTAAGCATTATTATTTGTTTTCCTCTGGGGTCTCTTGTGGGACGTAGCTTACGACGATTGTTGTCTGTAACGCGTTAGCTACTTTCTGTAAGTCTTCTTTGTTCCAGTTGTCTCTACGGAGTTTGTTCGCAAAGATGGCGGAAGTCCATCCGCACTTCTCGGCCATGGTCTTTTTGTTCATGTTGCGTTCCAACATCAGCTTCCGTATTTCTATTGATAACGATTCCATCTGTTTTCTTCTTTTCAAGTGAGATCTATAAGATATAAAAAAATAATACAATATAATAAAATATAATTCTAAATAATACTATATGATATAAAATAATACTATATAATAAAATATAATATTAAATTATATTTTATCAGAATAACTGTTCGGTGCATATCGCATGACTGATGAAGCGAAGATGGCGGATGCAATCGGTGACATCATGGATATATGCAAGGCTACCGGCAATAAGCATCTGCTTTGGTTTGGAGAACTGTTGAACTCTCATTTTGAGGGAATCATAGCTCACGCAACTTACAAAATATCTTCAGGTAAAATCGAAGGTATCGAACTCACGGCGATGAACCGTGGGGCTTGTTTCACTTCGCTGTATCAGCCTTATTTTCGCCTTCTGAGGCGTTTTCTTTGTCCGCCATATACTTTGTCAGGTAATCATCCAGAATACGTTCTATGGCCATTGTAGCCGTCTGCCCGACGTCTTCACAGTACGCATCCAGCTTCCGAGCACCTTCCGCGCAAACTTCATTAACTGCTTCATACCAGGCAGGCGAATTGAAATACTGCACCAAATAATCTGAAGTTACATCGGCATCTTCTTTTAATGCAAAACAGATGTACAGGGTAGATAAAGCGCCTTGCGCATACTTGTCCAGTCTCTTGATAGAACCAACAGGGAAGCCTTTGGAATAGCTCTTGTTATTGGCAAATTCTCCATTCTGAAGCAGATAATAGCCAGACATATCCTTACTGTACTTTTCCGACCAAAGAAAAAAATCCCGGAACCTACGGCTATGTCTTCCGAAGTTCCGGGATTTGTATTTTCAGTATATCATGATTGCGGCGTCATAAAGTCCATTATTTTTCTTACAAACAAGCTTGGCGAAAAATAACGTACTTTTGACGCTTGTATCATGTTACTATTCACAGTCTGTCCGAAACACATTCATAAGCCCTGCCTGCTACGCAGTCAGACGCTGCTACGCAGCTGAAAGCTTATTTCATGTGTTTTGTCCGGCCTCCATAGTTGGGTGATAATGCACACAAGCCTTGAAGCAAGCTTCAGGCTTGTGTGCATTATCACCCAACTGTGAATAGTAACTGTATCATATTATTTTGCGCCATACTGCTCAAAATAAGCATCTATTGCTTTCTTTATATCATCATTTATCAGTACTTTTCCGTTATACTCCTTATTATAAAGAGCTTCCACAACTTCATTCATGTTTACAATGGCATTTGCTTCAAAGCCATACTTCTCCTTTATTTCCTCAAGTGCCGACTTCTCACCGCCAAGACCTACTTCCATTCTGTTCAGAGATACCATAAGTCCGACAATTGTAACATCAGCGGCACCCTTTACCTTCGGAACTGTTTCTTCCATGGATTTACCTGATGTTGTAACATCCTCAATCATAACTACTCTGTCGCCGTCCTTCAGCTTACTTCCGAGGAAACTGCCCTTATCGGCACCATGGTCCTTTTCTTCCTTACGATCCGAACAATAACGGATTTCTTTTCCGTAAAGCTCGCTAAATGCGATCGATGTAACTACAGCAATCGGAATTCCCTTGTATGCCGGTCCGAACAGAACATCAAAGTCATCTCCGTACTTGTCATGAATTGCCTTTGCATAATACTCACCGAGCTTCTTCAGCTGTTTGCCTGTAACATAAGCACCTGCATTCATAAAAAATGGAGATTTTCTTCCGCTCTTTAACGTAAAATCTCCAAATTTCAGTACCTCACAGTCAACCATAAATTTGATAAATTCTTCCTTGTAGCTGTTCATGTTTACACCTTTCCTTTCAACGTTCTCTTATAATTATGATTACGGTGTCAAAAGAACTGACGCCTAATGATACTGTTTTTATACCGCAGGCGCTACCCGCACTCTGTCCAAAATGCATTCATGATCCCTGCCCGCAGTACAGTCACTGCATCGTGCCTTCGGCATATCTCATGTTTTTGTAACATATTTGCAGGTCAATGTCAAGCATTTTCAGATTCCACGTTACTATTCAAACAAGCTTTCAAAAGAATCCGACTTACCTGTCTCAAAATCAACGTTCCCCTACATAAGTATTGCTTTCAAACGAAATTCAAGCAGATCTGCGAGCAGGACATAATCATTGTTTTCGAATGCCTGAAGAATACCGTTCAGGACTTTTTCAATTTCAGATACATCTGACAGATTTTCTGCATCTTGGCAAAAACTGTCTGTGTATTGCACCAGCTTTTCTGCAAAGGGCAAAACCATAGTTTTCGCCTTATCCTCCTGCTGTGTGTAACACAACGTTTCAAGCGTCTCTATTTCCTCGAGTATTGATTTGGAATTGCAGTTCATCTATATCGTCTCCTTATCCGACTGTATCCGCAAACTTCTCCGGCCGTTACGATTCACAGTCTGTCCAAAACGCATTCATTAAGTCCTGTCGGTTATGCAGATCTTCCCCGGCAACCCTTTTCCTCACACAGTAAAAGGTGCAGCCTTGCGGCTGCACCCCTGTTTTACGATAGTATATCGCGATTGTTTCATTATCTGAGCAATGACAGAACGCCCTGTGTTGACTGATTTGCCTGAGCGAGCATCGACTGGCCAGCCTGCTGAAGGATACTCTCCTTCGAGTACTTAACCATTTCCTCAGCCATGTTAACATCACGAATACGGCTTTCAGCTGACTGTAAGTTCTCAGCTGTGTTGTCAGCGTTAGCGATTGTGTGTTCAAGTCTGTTCTGGATAGCACCGAGATAAGATCTTGACTTAGATACATAAGATGTAGCTACATCAATATCTGTAACGGCTGCTGAAAATGCCTTGTGTACATCCTCGAAGTTAGAACCGTCAACGTCCTGTTCAAGCTTCTCCTTGATGTTGCCAAGTGTACCGCCTGATACCTCGCCATCATCAAACTCAGCAAGATTTACGGTTTCGTCGTCTTCAGCTCCGGGATAGTTCATCTTGGATGTATCAAGAGTACCCATCTTGAACTTGATTGACTGAGAAGAATTAGCACCAACCTGGAGGTTAGCGTTAACTTCATCGTCAAGGTTTGCAAGTGAAACCTGATTTGAGAACTTCTTCTCACCTGCATCACCAGAGAAAAGATCCTCGGGAACGTCCTCAGCAATACCACTTAACTGCTCCTCAGAAGCGAAGAGCTTCATGGTGTTGAATTCGGTTGTACAACCGATACGGTTGATTTCTTTAGCAAGCTGTTCCATCTCTTCGTAGATGGCTGTACGATCTTCGGTAACGTTAGTATCGTTAGCACCCTGAACTGCCAGCTCTCTCATTCTCTGAAGAACTGAATGAACCTCATTAAGAGCACCTTCAGCTGTCTGAATAAGTGAGATACCGTCCTGAGCGTTTGTTGAACCCTGTTCCAAGCCTCTGATCTGTCCGCGCATCTTTTCTGAAATCGAAAGACCTGCTGCATCATCGCCTGCACGATTGATTCTGTAACCACTTGATAACTTCTCTGTTGACTTTGCTAAACTGCTGTTCGTTACACCAAGCTGTCTGTTGGTGTTTAAAGCTGACATGTTGTGTTGTACTATCATAATGTTTTCCTCCTTGAATTTTTCTATGGCATCCTTGCCACAGAAGTAAAGTGGTTAATAAGTGACTGATTCTCCGGGCCGTACTCCCTTTGAACCGCTACCGGGGTAACCCGCCGGTAAGTTTGTTGCTTAATGTGTTTTGCTTTACATTAATTATATCGGATAGGAATTTCAATTACTTAACCCCTACTTGACATCTTTTTTAATTTTTTTATTTTTTTCTGTCCAGGAAGTAGGAATCCCCCTCCTGATGCTTATTCGACATATTTTTGTAATAGGCTGCCGCCGTCTTGCTGCTGACCTTAAAGTCCTTTATCTTCTGTTTCCCTTTAGAAAGATGAATCGCCAGACGATTTCTGTTTTTTTCTTCAAGTGCCTGAAGCTCAACCGACTGTTCCATCTGACGCTTTACCAAAACCTTCGCTTCTTCAACCTGATTCCTGTAGCCGGAACCGTTTGCCGCAAGCGCATCCTTTACCCTGCCGTACATATCCATGAAACCGTCATCCGCATCGGACAGCTTCGTTAAAAGCTTTTCCTTCTCTGAGATAGTCTCATCGAAAGCATCGTAATCCAGTGTCTCTGCCGCCAGCAGTTCGGACTGTTTTTTGGTCTCCGCCAGAAGTCCCGTAAGTATCCGGTCTTTCTTTTTCAGACTGTCAAGCATTATGTTCAAATAAGTAAGACAATCATTGTCCTGCATCCCGTTTATCCTCTCTTCACTCGGATACGGCCTTCTTTGAGCCGGCCATTACGTACTGAATGGGAGTGGAACCGGTAGAAGTTCTGTTAAGTCTCATAACTTCCTTCCATGTATCTCTCATTTCCCTGATGTACTTCAGAGCATCGTTCAGAATATCCGCATCCTTCTTAATATTCGCCTCAACGAGACGTCTGTATATATAATCATATACCAGATCGAAGTCCTTTGCAACAGGATACTTGAAATCAAGCGTTGCACGGAATTCAACGATAATCTTCTCAGCCTTTATGATATTTGTATTTGCTTTCTGAACATCCTGCTTCTCGATTGCCGCAAGTGCGATGTTGCAGAACTTAACTGCTCCGTCGTAAAGCATTAATGTTAATTCAGCGGGAGATGCTGTCTGAATACTGTTGTTTTTATATACGTTTGTCATACTGGGTGTCATAAGCTCTCTCCTATCTATCATCCGTTATTTGTAAGGCTTTCTGTTTCATTTCGGGCTGTTCACGGCACCTGTCCTGTTACCCTTCACATTAATTTTACCTTACATTACATATATCGGATAAAAAACAGATTACTTAACCCCCATACAGGGAAATTTTACTTAATAGTTCCCATTCAACGACAGGACTTATGAATATGTTTCGGACATAGTTCCCATTCACAGGCAGGACTTATGAATGCATTTCGGACATAGTTCACATTCACAGTCAGTACAGACTGTGCGTAAAAAAATAGTATTCATTCGGTTTGCAAAAGCATTTGTAAATAAGTATAATGAAAGCAGAATTCAAATCCATCAGGGAGGTCACCATGCTTCTGTTTGTATGTGCCGTGTATTATGAAGCGGTTCCGCTTATCGGCTGTTTCGGTTTGAAACGCTTAGGGGACACGTCATCCTTCGAAATATATATATCCTCCGACGAAAATACCGGACTGATTGTATCGGGTGTGGGCGCATTAAGGGCCTGCAGCGCGGTTACATATGCTCTGACAGCCAAATACGGTACCGGCCGGGAACGCCCCACCGTTGTGATAAATGTCGGCAGCTGTGCCGCCAAAGCCGAACACCGCGGTAAAATCTTCAGAGTGAATAAAATCACCGATTCCGCCACAGGTTACGACTATTACCCAGATATACTGTATAAACCTCACATTCCCGAGAAGCAGCTCATTACCTCCTATCACATGGTCGGCAGGGATGAGATTGAAAACGGTGCGGATGTTCTGTACGATATGGAAGCCGCCGGTATATATGAAGCCGCCTCGCCGTTTCTGTCCCCCGACAGAATTGTATTCCTTAAATGTGTCTCCGACTGCGGCTCTGATACCGATATTACTCCGGAAATTCTCACCGATTCCGTCAAAAAGAATCTTGAAACCATCCGTGATGTATACGGAGTACTCAGTGAAATTTCCGCTGCGGGGCACGAATCCGAAGGCTTATTTGACCGCACCGGTTCGAATACTCATACCGAAGCCTTATTAGGCCGCACCGGTTCAGGCTCATTTACGGAGGCTTTGAGAATAGCCTCGCAGAAAATCTGCTGTACCGAAGCAATGACACGCGAACTGCGTCAGCTGTTCCGTTATGCCGCCGCGACAGGCCTGTGCACAGACAAAATAGCTGAGGAACTGCCGGAATGTACCGGTAAAAAAGAAGGAAGGGCGGTCCTTGATGAACTACGAAAAAAACTTATTTAACGCGTCATTTTCGCACATATATGTGGAAGACCGTGTAGCGAATCACCCCATGGTTCAGAAAATATCATCACATTTTCGTAACGCGGACATTATCAGAATCAGACATTACAAGGATGTTTTCTGCAGACGCAGGCAGGATATCGCAGCTCAGAAACACAGTCAGTCTCTGATTCTGGCTGAAAAGACAGGTGAGCTTGTTTACAAAGGTTCACGCATGTGCCAGGATTTTGACAATGACAACTTCTACTACACATCCTGCATCATGAACTGTGTATTTGACTGTGAATACTGCTACCTGAAAGGGATGTATCCGTCCTCGGCTGTTGTTATATTTCTGAATCTTGATGATATTTTTGACGAGGTCAGCAGGCTTTCGGGTGACAGACCGGTTTATCTCTGTGTTTCATACGATACGGACCTGATAGCCCTGGACAATCTGACAGGCTATACCGCGCGTTGGGCAGAATTCACCTCAAAGACGCCCAACCTGTCGGTCGAGATCAGAACAAAAAGCGGAAGATGCGACATATATGACAGTCTGTTGCCCTGTGAACGGCTGATTTTCGCCTATACGCTGTCTCCCGATTCCGTTATCGATAAATATGAGCACGGAACGGCCTCTCTCAGTGCAAGAATCAATGCTGCAGCCTATGCAATAAAGCGAGGATTCTCCGTCAGACTCTGTTTCGATCCCATGATATACTGTCAAAACTACGAAACGGAATACAGGCGCATGGTAGAATCGGCCGCCGCAGTTCTTGATTTTGGCAGGCTCAGAGACATCAGTCTCGGAAGCTTCAGAATCTCAAAGGAGTATATAAAAGCCATGAGACACAGTTACCCCGATTCGCCGGTATGTCAGTTCCCCTATGAAACTGTTCATGGTATCTGTCAATATCCGGCCGAACTGAAAAGAAATATGGAGGATATGCTTTTTAATCTTCTGTCGCAACATATAGACACAACAAAAATCTACAGAATGGAGGACTAGGATGATACAAGCGTCAAAAGTACGTTATTTTTCGTCAAGCCTGCTTGTAAGAAAAACAATGGACTTTATAACGCCCAAAACATGAAAGAGTAGCCATTTTTCGAAGAAACATGAGCGGATTTTGAATGTTTTGAGCATTTCCAGAGCACAAAGTGCGAAGAAAGGCGTGTATCATTAGGCGTCAGTTCTTTTGACGCCGTAATCATAATATGGCAAAAAAAGCACTGGTTACCGGAGCCTCTTCCGGAATAGGAAAAGCAATCTGCAAAATGCTGATTGAAGAAGGCTGGGAGGTTTACGGCATAGGACGCAAATTTTTCTATGACAGCACTCCCGTTTCACCGTTATTTCATCAGACGGTACTCGACCTGCTTTCTCCCGATGCCGAAAACACGGTTAAAGAAATAATAGCAGGTCATGATTTCGGACTTCTTGTAAACAATGCCGGTGTCGGCTTCTACGGACTTCACGAGGAAATAAGCACCGCCTCAATCCGTGCCATGGTTCGCACAAACCTTGAAATTCCAATGATTCTCACGCAGCTTATGCTCAGGGATTTAAAGGCCAATCACGGCAGAATTATCAATATCTCCTCTGTGACAGCCTTCGAGTCAAACCCCCATGGTGCCGCCTACGGCGCCACAAAGGCCGGTCTGCGCAGTTTTGCCGTCAGTCTCTTTGATGAGGCCCGCAAATACGGTGTCGGTGTCACCACCATTCTCCCCGACATGACTAAAACAGAGCTCTACAGGAATACGAATTTCACTGTCGATTCTGCCGAACCTCTGGCTTTTCTTGAACCCAACCAGGTGGCCGGCTGTGTAAAATACGCCATAAACTGTCCCGACAACATGGTTGTGACCGAAATGACCATAAAGCCACTGTTAAAACGTATCAAACGTATACCGGCACAAAATGCGTGAGAAAAAAAGTAAAAATTCAGCCGGTGATTCAACACCGGCTGAAATAATCTATATTTGTTCATTTATCGTAACATTTTTACTGTAGCATTTATACAGCCGTATTCACAAACTGCACAAATCATAACGCCTGCCTTCTATGCAGTCAGGCACTGCCTTACATACCAAACATTCCCGAAAGCTGGCTCTGCTTCGACTGCAGGTCGGCAAGCGATTTCTCCATTGCTGAGAACTGCTTGTAGTAACGGTCTTCAATATCCTGAAGTCTGGTATCCCACTTCTTTATCTGAGTCTCATAATCATTCATCTGTGACTGAATCTGCTTGTCATTGTAAAGCGTAAGCGCGCTGCTGATGGAGGAAGCAGACATCTTGTCTGACAATGTACTGTAAAACTTTGACATAATTCCCGAAAGTGCCTTGCTGACAACCTCAGGATTCTCAGTCAGTGCAGCCCGAAGTGAATCCGTTTTATCCGCATACAATGAATCGTCCGCATTGCCGTTGATATGGAGCAGACCATGCTCAGTGTACTCTCCGGTTCCGATTCCAAAGCTTGAAAGCGAATACTTCTTTCCATCTACTTCAACGGTTTCCTGCATGGCAGACCTGAATGCAGACATCAGCGAATTCAGAGTATCATCACGTCTGAGCAGCGAATCCTTGATTTTGTTTTCCCAAAGTTCAACCTGTTCATCCGACATTGCCTCTTTTTCATCATCCGTCAGCATATTGTAACCCTTGGCCGAATCTGCATTGTACTTCTCATACATATCCGTCAGAAGCTCATTATATGAATTTACAAATTCTTTTACCTTGTCATATACCGTGTCAACGTCATTGCTCACCGTAATATTTAATGCGTTCGACGTAACACCGAGCAGCTCAATGGTCATACCGTTGGCCTCAATGCTGTTCTTTGAAGAAGTAAGCACCGCACCGTTCAGCATAATTCTCGAATCCTTGGCCGCCACAATTGCAATCTGGTCTGTGGCTGTGGCTGTGGCACCTGTCTTCGCCATCTCCTCGGTCACATTCGTCAGACCGAGATTTTCAAGACCTGCGCCCGAAGCCGCGTCTGAGGAGAACGTAAACAGTGAATCGCTTCCGCTGTCCTGCGCTCCGATAAAAAATCTTCCGTTCACCGAATCAAACGAAGCATTCAGTCCCGCCTCTTTAAATTTATTTACGAGGTCACTAATCTTTGTATCCGCGGTTACTTCGAGTTCAAATGATTTATCCTGATCCTTGCCGGTCTTAATCGTAATCTTCTGACCAACCGTCATTCCGGCATCGGCAAGCTTTGTATCGCCCTTATAACCCTTGTCCTTTATATCCCTGCCCGTAACATATTCAGCCGATGCCAGCTCATCAATCTGAAGCGTATATGAACCGCTCGATGTATTTGAAGCTGAAACCTTGGCTTTAGTCTCATCAGACGAAACTGCCTTTTTTGCAAGATATGTTCCCTGCAGTTTAAGTGATGAAAGTTTTTCGGTGTAAAGAGCATAAACCTTTGTGTTCATCTCTTCCCATTTTTCTTTCTTCCAGCTGAGTTTTTCTTTTGTCTGTTCAAGCTTCGTCTTCTTATCCGACTGGGCCTTCATCAAATCCTTTATAATGGCATCCGTATCAAGTCCCGATATCATGCCGCTCATTCTGATAGCCATATAAACCTCCTTTTCTCCGAAACTATCGCTTTTCGTCTACGATAATTCCGGCCAGCTCCCACATTTTACTGATCATGTCAAGAGTTTCTTCGGGAGGAATCTCACGAATTACCTCATTCGTATCCTGGTCGATAATCTTTACCGAAATACGCTTTGTAGCCTCATGATACGAAAATTCGGCATTTGTGTGCCCGAAACGTGCCCTCTTGTTTGCATGCGAGATAGCATTCTTGATTTCTTCCTCTGAGGGCGCTTCGCCTGTATCAGACTTAACCTGACCTTCTCCGGAGCCCATACCCTTAATTGCGTTCTGGGTCACGGTACCGGCAGAGCTCATCTGATTCATAGCGGCCGTTGCAGCCGAAGGACTCGGCTCTGATGCAACCGGTGTAGGCTGGTATACAGCCTGATTGGTCATAACTTCAATTCCCATAATGCACCTCCATGTGTTCCGGATGGGCGAGCTTCCGTGTCCGCCTCTCCTGATCTGAAATCCTGTCTGTTCCCCTGTATCATGATGTGAGCGACAACAATACCTTTTACATTCTTAAAAATGCAGATTGTTTCATAACAATGCCACAGACCGCAGATACCGCAAGCTCAAAATAAATGCGGATAAGCAGGCTGCCGTCCTCATCCCGGACAAACCACTTCAGGAACTCTGCCACCTGCGCATTTTTACAGCTTCGGCAAAATCCAACAATAACCCGCCTGCCACGTGGTCAGCCGCTGCCTCACAATACCAAAACAGGATTGCCTTCTAACAACCGGAAGTCGAAACTACCGGCTTCTAATTTCATTATCGGCAACCCTGTAAAAAAACTTAACCGTATTTTTAAAAAAAACACCGCAAACCTACCTGTCC
The DNA here is from genome assembly GCA_045617345.1 of Lachnospiraceae bacterium. Taxonomy (GTDB): domain Bacteria; phylum Bacillota; class Clostridia; order Lachnospirales; family Lachnospiraceae; genus RUG11977. The sequence goes on from JAZLIK010000090.1 coordinate 17,469, forward strand.
TTTTTACCGAAAAGCTGCTCAAGTGCTGCCCTGTCGGCAGTCTGTGCAACGGCCTGTTTGTTTTCTTCTTCAATCTGGGTATATATCTCTTTTCTGAAAATAGGAACCGTCTTCGGCGCTCTGATTCCGATTTTCACCTGGTCACCCTTCACCTCAAGAACGGTAATCTCTATATCGTTACCGAGCATAATTGACTCATTCGTTTTTCTTGATAATGCTAACATAAAATTCCCCCTATTCTTCTTTGCCCGCATTCAGGATATCATAAATCTTGTATTTTATCTCATAATCCTGATTTTCGGCCACAACCTGACAGCCCTTCATGGTATCGGTATTGATAATAATCGGTGCCTTCATATTCGTTGTCATGAGCTTCAGGTCCGTCGGAACAGTTACCGTCACAAGAACCGATATCGACTCCTCCGTCCATTCTCCGAGGCTCTCCAGAATACCGTCCTCAACTACGGGATTGTAATCATTCATAACAATCGTGGGAATCATTACCGGAAGCGCAAGCGATTCCTCGTCCACACTCTGCAGCCACTGAATCGAAGGAATTTCCCCCGATTCGCTGTCATAGAGCAGCGCAAATTTATTATATTCTTCAAATCCGAACAGGCCTTTTTCAAAAGTAATAAGCTTGCTGTCCTCAAGTTCAACTTCCCCAAAGTATCTTGTCTTAATTTTCATAACTTACCTCCGTATACATTTATTTTTTCTAAAACAACCCATAACTTTTTCCGTTATCACTTTACCGTCTTCCTCAATAACGTTTTCCGTTATCACTTTACCGTCTTCCTCAATAACGTTTTCCGTTATCACTTTACCATCGACCGCAAAATGTTTTCCCGTTACCGCTTTACGTTCTGCCGCAGCATTCATTCAAAATTTCTGCCGTTTTCTGCTGTCACACAGCCCCGTCAAATATTTACAGAAAATCAAGAAGTGTATTCTTCACTACCTTTGAAGCCGATGAAAGCGACGCATTGTAAATTGTTTCCATCGCATTGTAATTAACTATCGTATCCACCAGATCGGCATCCTCGTTCTGCGACAACAGGTCGGTAAATTCGGTCTGCTGCGTACTGAGTCTGTTCTCGGTCAGTTCAATTCTGTTGTATCGCGTTCCGATATCGGCAGTGGCGGCATTTACAGTATTTTCTTCATCTTCCATGGCTCCGATTCCACGCTCGTACACCTGATGAAGAATACCGTCCTTCAAATCAAACTCCGTCTGTAAAACGCTCTTTATCTCGTTAAGCTTCGACTTCTGCTCGTCAGACAGTGCAGTATCCTTCAGCGCTCTGTCAATATCCTCCATCTTGTATTTAACAGCCTGAACATCACTGACCGCCTTTACGATATCGTCAATCATTCTGCCCAGCGAATGTCTGAAGGCATCACGCCCCTGAACGTTTATCGCAATTTTCTGATTAAAATTCACCTCATAGGAAATCTTCTGGTCTTCAGTATGGAACACAACCTTCTGCTCCTCGCGTTCGGTATCGTCCTGAATGGTCAGGTCAAGCTTCTCGCAGTCGAAGTAATGCTCGGGTCGCAAATCATTTTTTTCAAAGCTGTTTTTTTCGTAGGAAATCACAAAATCCGAATTTCTCCACTTGTTGTACAGCTCCTCACCAAGTATGATTTCACCCGTATCCTCAATATAATTTATCTCGTCGGGTTCGGGCTTATACGCCAGCGGATCGTCCGAATCGAAGATATTCATATCAGACTCGTCATATTCTTCTTCAAACTGAAGTATATTATTACCATCTGCATCTATATCATACACATAATTACCGTTTTCGTCAACCTCGGGAATCTTCAGAGATATCGCCCCTCCGTCTTCCACACGTTTCAGATTGTCATAAGCCAGTCTGAGTCTGTAAACCGTGTTCTCACTCGGGCGTACCGATGTATCAAAGGATGTCGGGTCATCGATATCAAAGCCCGAAATATCACAGGAATCCACAATTCGCTTTGAAATCTCTATACCGTCAGACTTTATTGTCTCGGAAATTCTGTATTCCAGATCACGCGTCGCATTGTCAAATACAAGTCCCGTACCGGTCTTGTAGCCTGAAAACAGGTATCTTCCGGCATAATTCGCATTGCCCTCCTGATATATCTGCTGCCTGAGCTCATTCAGGTTTGCCGCAATGCTGTCTCTGTCCTCTTCTGTCAGAGTATCATTCGCACCCTGAACACAGTAAGTATGTATTTTCGTAATAATCTCACTTGTGATTCTGAGTGCACTTTCCGTTGTCTCCATCCAGGACTTTGCATCAGGAATGTTCTTCTCATAGTACTGGTTCAGCTCCGAAAGATTGGTCCTCAGCTTCAGAGCTCTGACCGCTACGATAGGGTCATCCGACGGGCGCTGAATTGCCAGACCTGTCGAATACCGTTCCTGAAGGGTATTCATCATGTTCTTATTGTTGTTAATGTTGTAGAGCATGTTGTTGGTCATCATTCTGTTTGTAATACGCATCTTCTCAACCTTCTTTCAAAGTAAACACCGGCAGCCAGTGAAAGGATTTTCATACATTACCGTTAATGATTTTTTACATTACCGTTAATGATTTTTTTTACATTACCGTAAAACATTTTTCCTGCATTTCCGTAATGGGATTTTCCTTCAATACTGTAAATCATTTTCCCTACATTACTGTAAATCATTTTTCCTACTTTTCCGTAAAGGGGTTTCCCTACATTACTGTAAAGTTTTTTTCCTACACTACATTACCGCAAAAAGATTTTCATACATTACGGCAAATGGTTTTCCCTGCATTACCGTTAACAGTATTTATACTCCCATGTAGTTAATCAGTCTGTCATAAATTTCATTCATTGTACTGATTACCTTTGCCGACAGATTGTAGGCGTTCTGGTAACGTACAAGGTTCATGGCTTCCTCATCAATATCGACACCCGATACCGAAAGCCTCTGGTTCTGAATTGCGGATACAATATCCGACTGATTCCGGCTGAAGGAAGTCGCCTTCGAGGCGTCGACACCAAGCTCGGCAATCAGCGACTGAAGGAAGCCTGACGGCTTGCCCTGCTTAAACATCATGTTGTCTTCCTTGAGTGCAATATATTTCATGGTGAGGTCATTGTTGGATTCACCGTTTATAACATCGGTCGAGGCCGCAAGCTTCGAAGCATCCGATCTGATTTCGTCGGAAACGCAGAAGCCCTTTGCAGTCATAAAATAATAACTTCCGTAGTTTTTATCCTCATCCGGCACCGCATACTCACCGGTCTTGCTTGAAACAATTATTTCGTCCGCCAGCTCATCATCCGAATATTCAAACACGTAATTCTCGCCCGACACCGGGTTCTTACAGTTGAAATAATCCATTCCCGGATCATTGTTCAGATCAACGCCCTGCCTGTGAAGCTCATTAAACCGTCTGGAATAAACCCTGGCAAACTCATCAAGCTGCTGCTTGTAATAAGCCAGTCCCTTGTATGCTATGCTTCTGCCGATGGTAATTTCAGTCTCGTCATAATCCTTCGTTATCTCATCGTCAAGAGCAAACTCATATTCAAAATTACCTTCACTGTCCTTTGTCACCTTGAAGCCGTTGTATGCATATTCCTTGTTATTTATCGTAATCAGGCCCTGTTCGGCTATATGCAGCTTATCAATCGAGTTCACAGTAGTATCCGTCACAGTGATAATTTTGTCTCCAATGGAAGCTGACGTCTTTCCGGCAAAGCCGAGCTCACTGTTTCCGTCTCTGACCTCAAAAAGCGACTGAATACGACCACCGTTATGAAGGCCGTCAAAATTCTGTCCGTTATCCCATCTGATTTCATACAGACCGTCAATATCGCTCTGACTGATTTTATCCTTTCTGGAATAAACCTCCATCGAATTCCACTCATACGTATCAACAAGAGTGGCATCTCCGATTTTGACAGTGTACTCTGTGACACCCGCTCCCGAATCTCCGACCACCTTCTCGGAAACCGAAATATTAACTATATTCGAAAGCTCATCTATCAGCAGATTTCTCTGGTCTCTGATATCATTGGCCTTTTCACCGGTAACCTCCAGCGAATTAATCTGTTTTGTCAGTCCCGCTATCTGAACCCCGTAGGAGTTTATCCTGTCAACCATGGTTTTTATTTCAAAATTCACATTTTCCTGCAGCTGACTTAAGCTGGTGTCCAGTGCATTCACATACTCGCAGAAGCTCTGCGCATAGTTTGTGGTCTGGGTTCTGGCTGCTATGCTGGAGGGGTCCTTCGAAAGCTCCTGAAGCGAATTGTTAAAGCTGTTAAAGTTTGAATTAAAGCCCTCAAGCTGGATTTCATTGAAATACGACTCAATTGATTTTGTATAATAATCCAGCGAATCATAATACCCTGAAATAGTATTGTTACTTCTGTATTTTTCGTCGTAATAGATATCTCTCTGCTGTGCGACACTGATAACAGACACACCTGTACCAATCATTCCGTATGAACCGTTTGCCCTGAGCGGTGTATCAGCCTTTATGTCAATCAGCTGACGACTGTAGCCCTCTGTTTCGGTATTGGCGATATTGTGTGCCGTAGTATTAATTCCGAGATTGGCAGTGTGCATTCCCGTTGTACCTATTGTCAAACCAAAAAATGTATTCGCCATATGTCACCTCATTATCCATTACTGTTCACAGAAATATATCATTGTTACAAGCGTTGCTGTTCACAGTAATACATCATTGTTACAAGCGTTGCTGTTCAAAGTTCTGTCCCTAACGCGTTCATAAGTACTTCACACCGCGCAGCCAGTCAGCCTGTGTGAATCTTTTGCAGTAACCGTTATCCGAGTCTCTCAATCAGATGCTCAAGCATCTCGTCAATAACGTTAATGTAACGCGCCGATGCATTGTAAGCATGCTGGTATCTGATCAGATATGTCAGTTCCTCGTCCGACGAGACCGCCGTGATTCCCGTTCTTTTATCCTGAACCGAATTCACCATGCTCTCCTGATTGTCCGCAAGTGTTCTGCATTCATCACCCTTTGTGGCTATGCCGCCCGTAAACTGCACATAATAGGATTCAATGTTATTGTACGTCAGAGTATTCGGAGAAAGCGTCGCAAACGGCTCCTGCCATTTTGTAAGAAGCTTCTCCATCATGGTAATGTCATAGTTTCGGGTACCGTCGTTTGAAATAACCGGAAGCTTTGACTTATTCTCGATAAGTTCCTTGTTTATCTGAAGTTCACCGAGCGTATACAGAGAATAATTATCATTCGGATCCTCCCAGTTAAATATTCTCGCTCCTTCAATCACACTTCCGTCCGCAAGCGTAATATCCTGCGCATCCATATATCTGTTAAAGGTCTTTCTCTGGAAAAGCTCCGTACCCGCCGTTGAATCCGCATCAACACCTATCGGGGCATTCTTTTCATCAAAAATCTTTATCTTCGTATCTTCCTCAAAGGTATATTCCGTGCCGTCGTCTCTGGTAATTGTGGTGCCGGCTGCGACAACAACCTCCCTGTTTGGACACAGACAGTCATTTACCGTGGTGACAATACCGTGAATCAGCTGATCGAACTGTGCCTGCGTCCTCATAAGTATGGATGCCTCTATCGTGCGGTTATACTCCCTTGTGTCGGCATCATACTTCACCATTGCGGCCTTGTATGCATCTTCGTCAAAATCACCGAATTCATCAATAAAATTCTCTGTCTTCGGTTCAAGCGGAATATCCGTATATTTTCCTACCTTCGTTCCGCGCGCCTGAATTGCTCCCTTTAGGCTTCCGACATCCGAATTTGCCTCGGCATTCGGAACGGTGGACCAGTCAAAAACCTCCGCATCCCCGAGATGCGGCCAGGTTGCCAGCAAAATTTCCGCACACTCATCGAGAGGAACATCCTTTTTATTCCTTTCGAGATACTGCGACATTGAAGTCGCGCCCATCGGATAACAGGCATCCTCGTTGACAAACGAAACGCCCTCAATTTCAACGGTAATTACACCGCTTTCAAGCTCTCTGTAATTAATCTTTACCATCTGAGCCAGCTCATCAAGCAGATCGTTTCTGTTATCACGAAGGTCATTCGCATTCTCGACATTGCTTGCCTCATAACCGGCCACCTGTCTGTTTAATTTGTACAGATCGTTTCCGATCTGATTTATTCTGTCAATCTTCTGTCTGATTTCGGTATTCAGATCCAGCTGATATTTTTTCAGCTGCCCTGAAATGCTGTCAGCACGGTCCATCAGTGCTATACTTGTCTCAATAAACGTAGACTGAGCCACACGGCTGTCAGGCTCCTTCGCCAGCTCCTGCATAGATACCCAGTAGTCCTGAAGTTCACTCTGAAAAGCCGCACCGTCAAGTTCACCGAACAGATTCTCTATCTCATCAACCGCATCGGCCTGCGCATCGTAATAGCCTTCGCGTCCGACCTCACGTCTGTAGGTCTGGTCCAAAAAGAAATCGCGCACCTGCCTGACCTGTGCGGTAGTAACTCCGAGGCCTATCTGTAACGGTGCCACAGCACTATTACCGATGTTGTTCACAAGGCCGGTCTGATAAACCACCTGCTGCCTTACGAACCCCTCGTTCTCCACATTTGCCAGATTGTGCGCAACCACATTCAATCCATATTGACCTGCTTTTAATCCTGATGTACCAACTGATAAATCGCCAAACAAAGACATAGGCTCACCCCGCTAACTTCCTACTGCCTGGCATCGAACATCCCTGTCCCTGCCTGCGACATCTGCTGTTCAGATGCCCCGCGAGTATAGTTGCTCGTCCCCGGTGCCATCCTTGAGCTCTGTATCAGATTGATATTAAATTCAATCATATCCAGGGACTGCATTATAAGCATTTTATTTCTGTCATTAATCGAAACCAGCCTCTGCAGGGTAGCACTCAGTTCATCATGTATCTGACCGAGCCTCTTCTGTTCGTTCGGCTGTTTCCCCATGATTTTGATGAGCGTCTTCATAGTCAGAGATTTCGGATCCCTGCTGAGAACGGTTCCAATATTTACTATGACCTCTTCGCGCTTGCGTTCCAGGGCATTTATCCTCTCTATGGTAATCTGCTCTTTATCGGTAATACTTTGCAAGGCTTCGAGGTCATTACTGATGATAACCCTCGTTTTTTCATCGGCTATCGGTATAAGTTCCTTGTAAATGTCATTTTCTTTTGACATAGTGTCGACTAATTCGTCAATCAATCCGGCCATAGATACCTCTCATTCCGAAATCACTTTTAAATGTCAAAACTCTCCAAAAGCTTGTCTGCAAGCTTATCATTGCTAACCGAATATGTGCCGTTCGCAAAAGCTGTCTTCATGGCTGCTACCTTATCCGCACGTACATCAGGTGCTGCCGCAACAGCCTGCTTTGCAACCTGGATATCCTTTCCAAGCTGGGAAATCTCCACCCTGTCCTTAAGTGCCGAATTTGATACATTCTTGTACTTACGTGCACCATTTGTTCTGTAGACCTGGCTAACCTGATTCATTGCATCAATACGCATAACACTCACCTCCGCATGGACAATCGGCGCTAAAGTCCCGACCATCCACAATACGACTGCCTTTCTTTACATCCTTTAAAGTTTATTTTTGTCTTTCTGTCATATATATCGGTTATCTTTTTTTTAACTTAACCCCCAAAATGAGGATTTTTAATAAAATTTTTAATTTTTATTATTTTTGTGAAATTACATTCAACTTATCACATATTCCCGCAGTTCTGTCACTCCGGGTACTTCTGCGGATTTACGACGTTTCTCCGGCATCTGCCACTGCTTCAGGCTTCCGTAGTTTTACCGACGATTTTTGGCATCGGCCACCACTTCGGGGCTCTGCTGTTTTCCGACTATTTTCTGCCATCTGTAATCATCCCCGAACTTTTCGCGGTTTATCAACGTTTTCCGCCGTCTGTCATCACTCCGGGCTTCCATAGCTTTACGACGATTTTTGTCTGTCAGTCGCAGACTCAGTTGTCTTCCTTCAAAGCCAGAATTTCCTTCAGTTCATCCACATCAAACATATAATTGGTGTTGCAGAAATGGCAGTTTACCTCAACAGGCTTCCCATCCTCAATCATAGATTCAATGTCCTTTTTATCGATGCTCAGAATAGCCTTGCTGACACGTTCCTTGCTGCAGTCACATTTAAAAGCACAGCCGATTCTGTCATTGATTTTCAGATCCATATCGCCGAACAGCTCACCGCATATGTCCTCCGGAGTCATTCCGCGCATGAGCATGGTCGTAATGGGTTCCATATGTTTCATTTTTTCTTCAAGCTTCTCAATCACTTCTTCTTCAGCAAACGGAAGCAGCTGAACTATCAGTCCGCCGGCACATTTTACGATTCCACCCTCGTTCTCCATGAGAACGCCGAGGGCAACCGCTGACGGTGTCTGCTCTGAGGTCGCAAAGTAATACGTCAGATCCTCGGCAATCTCGCCTGTCACAAGCTCAGTCTGACCGGAAAACGGCTCCTTCAGCCCCATATCTTTTATAACCGTCAGTATTCCTGCCCCAAGTGCCCTGCCTACGTCAAGCTTTCCGTTGTCCTTTAACGGCAGTTCAACATCCGGATTGATGCAATAGCCCTTTACATTGACTGTTTCTTTTCCGTCGGGAAGCAGCTGCGGATTTGCGGTAACCGTCAGTCCCTTTACAGGACCCGCGCACCCTATCTGAACAGTCAGCACATCCGCCGTATTCTTCAGCATTCCTCCCATAAGTGCCCCCGCACTCAGCAGCCTTCCCAGGGCGGCAGTGGTCACGTTACTTGTATTGTGGGCATCATGTGCTTTCTGAACCATGTTCTTTGATGTAATGGCAAAAATTCTGATACTGTCATTTGCCGCAGTTCCCCTGATAATATAATCTTCCATTGTTTTCACAGTCCGGTATGGCAGATCGCATACCTCTCCTTTATTTGTTTTTATGTTTGCAGCACCAAAAACCGGCACCTTTTTATTGCTTTTCCGATTACGGTGTCAAAAGCTGACACCGATTTATTGTTTTTCCCTTTGCAGTGCAAAAACCGGCACCCATTTATTGTACTTCCGATTACGGTGTCAAAAGCTGACACCGGTTTATTGTTTTTCCCTTTGCAGTGCAAAAAACCGGCACCCATTTACTGTACTTCCGATTGCGGTGTCAAAAAAGTCCCATATGCATTAATTAAGCACAGGACTACTCCGAAATCTGCTGTCTGATTCTTTCTGCCACAAAATATACCCGCTCAGTCCCCGAATTCGGAGCCTCATGCGATAACGCCGCGTATGTCCTGATATTTCCAAAGCCGGCCTTCTTTAAAAGCTTCCTGACATCCTGCAGCCTGTATGCCTTTTGCCGATGCAGTTCATTGTAACGGTGGAATACTCCTGTATCCTTTTGCTTCTTCAGTGCCGCCTCATCTACAAAAATAGTCATATCAAATTCATTGATACCGCTCTCTTCGTCATAATAATTCTCCCAGATAAAGCTTCCCTCATCACGATTTTCACATATCGTCTGCTCACCGAGAACATTTCTGTAATAATATTCGGTATTCATATCAAAAATGAACACCCCGTTCGGGTCAAGATAATTTTCAGCCAGTCTGAATACCTTCATCAGATCTTCTTCCGAAGTAATATAATTCATACTGTCACAGATGCTTACAATTGCCGCAACCGAACCATACAGCTCAAATTCACGCATATCCTGATTCAGATACAGAATTTCCCGATTATCCGGATTCTCCTCATTTCCCGTTTCCGCAGTACCGATTGGAACGTTTTCCTTTTCAATTGCTATCTGCAGCATTTCGGGTGACAGGTCCACACCTATCATATTATATCCGACGTCACGAAGTCTTCTGGTAACATTTCCGGTCCCGCAGCCCAGGTCAAGAACCAGTCCGTCGTTTACTCCGTTTTCAATTAACAGCCCGTGTAAATAATTTGTCCACTCGTCATACGGAACATTGTCCATAAACATATCATAAACATAAGCAAAGCCACTGTATTCCTGCATGTCATTCACCTTTCCCGCCATACTTCTTTACCGGATCGTTCATTATTCGTACAAAAGAGTATGCAGAAATGAACCGGTTGCCATAACCGGCAGCCTTACTGCATACTCTTTCATCATTCGTTTTCGGTTGTTTTCAGTTATCATTTACAGTCCGGACTACAAAGTTTCACCAGCCCGTAGCAAATAAAAACCGTTTATCATTTCTTTCCAAAAAGTCCGCCGAGAGCATCCCCGATTTTTCCAACATTCACCTTAGCCTTGATTCCCTCAACAATCTTCTCAACCTGATCGTTCGGAAGGTCAATGCCAATCATGGATTCAACTGTTGATACAGGGTCCTTTGAAAACTTGTCCATGAGATTGGGATCATTCTTTACCTTTCCCGCGATTTCATCAATTTTAGCCTTAATGTCCATAAAAAACCTCCTTGTTTATCGTTCCGCAGTCTCCGTCATCCGGAACATATTTATTTTGCAACGACCGTTGCATTCATTACCGTATCACTATAACACATGTTTCCGCAGAAGTCAAAACAGACATGTGTAACGTTTATTGCTGCTTTTTCCCGTTCCAGCGTTCCTTCTGTCCCTCATACTGCTCGTTCAAAAACTTTGCAACAGCCTCGAGCCCTTCCTCGGAGAAAGGGAATCCGGCTACCTGTTTAAGATCGTCAGCAGTAGTTGTAAAATTATAAGGGCCGGGCCAGTAAGTAACAGTAAAGTTCTTTTCGGTACCCTCTTCGGTTTCGGTTTCCGTCTTTTCAATCTTATAATTCATGTTATGGTAGCTTCCGTAAAACGGGAGCTTTTTGTAATAAACAAGATCCAAAAATTCTTTTCGTTCTATCATAATTTTTAATGGCAGCAGACTTGATTTTCACCTGTTGAGCGTGCTATTCACGTTCTGTCCCAACCGCGGTCAAAAATTCTGACTGCTGCATTCTCCTTCCCGATTTATAAGTTGTGGTCATAAGCTCTGTCAGTCCGGCTTCAGGCTCATCAGCTTCATATCGTAACTGATGCCCCGCTCTTTACTGAACGGCCAGACAGTATGCAGCCCGTCCGTGAGACTCAGTTCGTGTTTTTCAATTCTGTTCTCAATATCCCGCAGCGCATTGTATGCGCCGTCTATCTGCGACCCCGTATTTCCTGTGTTGCCCTCTTCAATTCCAAGTATCAGTCCCTTTGATGCCATCGAAGTAACCGCATCGTTAAATCGCGCAATTATCGCATCCGTGTTCCTTCGCTGCACCTCTGCCACATCAGCTTCAATTTTCGCAAGCGCTCGCATGTTGCTTTCCGAATCTCCCGGAAACATCCGGGCATTAATCATTGTTTTATAGTATGTTGTAACAAGAAACCACTGTGCCGTGAAATTGTTGTTCAGCTGGCTGTGAGTTCCCAGTACCACCGCATAATCAAAGCATTTCTTTCCAAGCTCTGGGTTATATTCGCTTATGTTTGCGTATATCCTTTCAATTTCTTCAATCAGTCCGTCCGAAAATTCGTTCACACGGGCCTGCATCAGATCTGTCATCAGATTCCCGGTACAGTATTTCATGGTTATTGCAAAATCATCTCCCGTTATCCCGACAAATTCCTTCTGCACCGCTTCTATATTTCCGCCTGCCTTTACAGCTTCGGGAGAATCTGTCTCACCGGAAGGCTTTTTCAGCTTCTCCAGAGCCTCCTCCATTTCCCTGGCATCACGGTCCATCAGAACAATTTTAGCGAAATTCCCTTTTAGACGTTCCAGCTCAATGTCTTCGCATTTCCCCGCCCCCAGGATTGCAACCGAACTGCCTTTTTCGCAATGTCCGATTATAAAATCCGTGACTTCATTTCTGTAGTTTTTCCACTCTTCCCAATTGCTCATTGTTTATTTATCCCCCCGGATTTCAAAAGTAGATATATATTCCGCCAGCTCTGAAGCCATTTTTTCCGCCTCGGGAATCCTGATATGTCCGGGAGTGCCCGTTCCGTTATTTGAATACAGGAAGTGACGTATTTTAGCATCGTGCATATTCTCCACCACTTCCCCTATTGCCCTGTCCCATGACCCGTCATGCATCAGTATCGTGGTTGAGCATATAATAAGTGCCTTCGGATAATGCTTTCTCAGCTTCCGCAGAAACTCCGCGTAATGTCGGCGCCACATGCAGGCCTTTTCCCCTTCATAATCATTCTTCATATAATTCTCGGGATTTGCGTCATTCTGCCCGAGTGCAACTATGCACACATCGGGTATGTAGCGTGAAAAGTCCCATTTCGCAGCATTCCCAAGGTCGGGATAATAAAGGATTTTGTCATATATCTGCTCCATACCCACATATTCCGGTGCGGAAAACCATCCCGTATGCGGAAGCAGAGCTACTCCGCCCTGCGCTATATCGTGAAGTCGGGCATTCAGTTTTCTGGCAGTCATCCAACTGTAGGAATACCATGAATTCGAATATTTTCCCTCGTGGCCTTCCGGATCGGGCTGTCCGGTACACTCCACCGCTTCAGAAACTTCTCCTGCCGATACCGAATCCCCGTACACTTCCATATTTATCGCAAATTCTTCAGTGCAATCAAGAAGTTCGCCGTTGTTTTCAAGCAGTATGGCATGGATTGTAATTGTATTGCATGCATCCTGCCTTTTGTAAAAACAGATTTCGTGTTCACCGTCCTCCAGACCGCTGCAAAGCACTACTCTGGAGGTTTCATTTTCCGGCAGCCGTACACATTCAGGTTTGTCGGCACCGTCTATCGTGTATCCGGCAAACACATCATAATAGTACCTCTGATTGGATACCACCGCGGCCGCTCCGCTTCCCCTGAATCTCCATTTTACATATGTGCAGGGGAATACAAACACAGGCTTCCCGTCAGCGTCTTTTCCTATTCGGCCGCAATACGCAAGTCTGCGGTCATCAGGCTCAATTACGGTATCACCCGGCTCTGCAAATTTTTGATATCTGTCGTTCATATTCTACACCTCTCTGCTTTTGGGGTAACTGTCGTTCATACTCTACACCTCTCTGCTTTTGGGTAACTGTCGTTCATATTCTCCGCCATTCGGGAGTTACTGTTTGCAGTAATTTCATGTTACTATTCACAGTCTGTCCAAAACGCATTCATAAGCACTGCCTGCTGTGCAGTCAGGCGCTGCTACGCAGCTGAAAGCTTATTTCATGTGTTTTGAACAGCCTCCATAGTCGAATAATAATATCCGCAAGCCCGAGAGCAAGCTCTCAGCTTGCTTCTATTATTATACGACTGTGAATAGTAACAATTTCATCACAATATTCCAAGCGCCAAAAATACATTTATTTTGTTTTCTCGAATAGAAACCCCTGTGGCTTTTCATACCTCTATAACTCTGTTCAGACAGAAGGAATATATGAGCTTCTCC
>JAZLIK010000091.1:0-9369 GCA_045617345.1 Lachnospiraceae bacterium
TCATCTCTGCAGGAGTTTCTACGTTTGACTGTACTGCAACTTCCTCGGGTATTTCATTTACAAATGCCTGTGGCTCTGTCATCTCTGCAGGAGTTTCTACATTTGCCTGTACTGCGTTTCCTTCGGGTATTTCATTTACAAATGCCTGTGGCTCTGTCATCTCTGCAGGAGTGTCTGCGTTTGCCTGTACTGCGTTTCCTTCGGGTATTGCATTTACAAATGCCTGTGGCTCTGTCATCTCTGCAGGAGTATCTACATTTGCCTGTACTGCGATTTCGTCGGGTATTTCATTTACAAATGCCTCTGTCACTTCTGCAGGAGTTTCTACATTTGCCTGTACTGCGTTTCCTTCGGGTATTGCATTTACAAATGCCTGTGGCTCTGTCACTTCTGACGATGCTTCCGCGTTTGACTGTATGCCTTCTTCTTCAGCTATTTCGTTCAATTTTGTTTCAGGTACACCAATATTATTCTTAATTTCCTGTATTTCCTCAGTAATTCCCGCTGTAACCGAATTTACGGTCTCACCGGCAATCGTGACAGCTTCTCCAACCTTTGTCCCACAGTCGGGGCAAAATTTTGTATCCGGTTCAAGTTCTTTTCCACAACAACTGCAAAACATATATATACCTTCCTTCCTCAGCAAATAATTGCCTGTATCTTTATTTTAACATAATCGTCAAAAGTACCTTTTGCCGTTCACTTATACAGGCACTTTCGCGAATATTCCTTTGACGCCATATCATATAACCCCTTGAATTATATGCTTTTCATAAATAAATGTCAAATATCGGCTTTTTCCGCCGATACTGTTTATTTACAGGCCGCATTCTCTTCATGATCCCTGCCTGCTGCGCTGTCAGTCAAAGTCAAAAAAAGCTTTTGCATTATTTTCTGTCACTCTGAGTACTTCCTCATACTCCAGTCCTTTTATCTCAGCAATAGCCTCAGCCACATATGTAAGGTAGGCCGAGTAATTTCTCTTTCCACGGTTCGGAACAGGCGCCAGGTACGGGGAATCTGTCTCCAGAAGCAGGTTCTCCAACGGAAGCTGTTCAATGACCTCCTTCAGCTTCTTCGCATTGTTGAATGTAGCCACCCCACCAATTCCAAACATCATTCCAAGTCTGAGATATCGCTGCGCATCCTCCGGGCTGTAGGAATAACAGTGCATATCAATCTTCATTCCGGGGAATTCCGCATATAGGCGCTGAACCATCTCCATAGTATCCGCAGCAGCATCACGACTGTGAATGACCACCGGCAGCCCAAGTTCAGCCGCCAGTCTCCACTGCGCCTCAAATGCTGCCTTTTGCATCTGCTTCGGTCTGATATTCCAATGATAATCAAGACCTATTTCACCTATTCCGACAACTTTTTTGTCCATTGCAAGCTTTCTGAGCCTGTCTATTCCCGGCTTAATATCTTCCCGCAGTTTTTCGACATCCTGTTCACATTCCGAAGAAGAATCACCTGCCGCGGCTTGCCCGCACGTATTCTCATTACATGACTCAAACAGCTCTCCCACTTCATCGGGATGAACCCCGACCGTTGCATATACATAATCATACTTCTCGGCAAGCCTGATTGATTTCTCGGAGGATGCGGTATCCGCACCCGAATTAACCAAAATAAAGCCATTGCCCATAGACCGTAAAATCTCGTCTCTGTCCGAATCAAACTGTTCTGAATCGTAATGTGAATGTGTATCAATAATCATTTCCATAACCTGTCTTCTTAAAATCGCACGCTGTAAACCTGCGTTATCTTCTCTTTATCACTATAATCAGTCCACCCACTACAAACACCATAGCGCCGATAATTCCACCGATAACATACGCCGTATTCTCGTTCTTTTCCTGCTGAAGCTCCGCCTGCTCCTTTGTAGTCGGCTGTCTGAGCAGTGAAGGATTGACATTTTCGAACGCCACATCTACCGGTATCATGTATTCCGGCCAGCGTTCCTCAAAGACCTTCTCTGTAATCGGGAATTCATCATTGTAATAAACTATATCCGCCGCACCTACAAGCTTCTGCCCGTAATTATATTCTATATTTCCTATAACATTGTCTCCATGTTCAAGCTCAATGCCATTGTCAAGACGCACGGACTTTGTCAGTTTAGACATATCAATTCCCTTTGGCATAATCAGACTTCCGTCGCCCGTCACGGATATTCGCTCCTCACTGTCCACCGTAAACATCTCGATTTCCCCGAACAGTGACGGCAAATCCCCCTGCGCTTCTTCGCCTCCGACATCCTCCATCCGATAAATGGAATAATTGTCAAAACAATAATCCAAAAGCAGCTTTGTATCCGCATAAACTGTCTCCCAGGTCGGCGAATGCATAACAACGCTGATCAGGGTTTTCCCATGCTTACGTGCATACGTTACAAGCGCATATCCTGCCTGCGTGGTTGCGCCGGTTTTTCCGCCTATACAGTAATCGTACTTCATCGTTCCGTTTAAAAACCAGTGATGATTTGTCAGCAGCTTAGTCTGATTTTTATTTGTTTCGGGCATGGCATACGTGGCCGTACCTGTAATTTTCATAAATTCTTCATTCTGATAAGCTGCCTTGGCTATCAGCGACATATCATAAGGACAAGTATAATGATCTTCGTCATGCAGTCCGTGCGAATTTGCAAAATGCGAATTTGAACATCCCAGTTTTTTCGCCTTTCTGTTCATCATTTTTATAAATCCGGCAATTGAATGTCCTACATGCTCACCAACCGCATAAGTCGCTTCATTGGCCGATTCAAGCATGATTCCGTACAACGCCTGCTCCATCGTTAACTGCTCACCCTCAACCAGTCCCATTCGGCTGCTGGTCTTTGATACATAATTGTCGGCTGCATAGGAAACCGTTACCACTTCATCCATGGTACTGTTCTCCAGTGCCACAAGCGTCGTCAGTATTTTTGTGGTACTTGCCGGATAATATTTTCCGTAAATATCCTTCTCGTACAGTATGCTTCCTGAGTCAGCGTCAATTACTATTGCTCCGTCACCCTGAATTTCGGGGCCGGCCGGCCATACAACATCATCTGAAGCCGAGTCACCCTTATCATTGACAGAACTGCCGATATTATCGTCACCCGTTCCCGATTCAGCTGCAACGTGATGCAGGCCTGCCGTCGGAATCAGACATAAAATGAATGTCACTGCCAAAACAGCCGCTATTCTTCTTCGCAATGAATCAGCCATAGTAAATACTCCTTCGTCGCGCTACTTTTTCGTCACTATTCACAGTCTTACCCAAACTCATTCATAAGCTCTGCCTGCTACGCAGTCAGCCGCTGCTTCGCAGCTGAAAGCTTATTTCATGTGTTTTGTCCAGCCTCCATAGTCGGATGATAATGCTCGCAAGCTCTGAAGCAAGCTTCAATCCTGCGTTCATTATCACCCGACTGTGAATAGTAACTTTTTTCCTCATATCTGTGGCTCGTTCGTTCCCGTTGAAAGACCTTTGACATACTTCGTATGTCATGTCTTTCCCGGTCACTCACTTCGCTTTAATTCGATATATTCTGTAGAGAAATTTTTTTCGGGAGCGTCATTAAACGCGATATTAAGCGAAATATAGAACTTATCGTCCTCTTTCATATTTGAATAAACCGCATCAATTGAATATATTCCGGTTGATACATAAATGCACCCATCCGGAATCACATTATCCACCAGTGACGACGGCTTGACAAGTGTATCATTTACCTTCGCACCGGGAATCGTCAGATAAATACTATCACCGGTCATATTTTCCACTGCAATTGTCGGATGCCCCAAAGCCAATCCGGAATCATATACTCTGATGCCGTTGCCTTCGTATAAAATCCCGCCGTCAGTAATCGCACACTTACCGTCATATTTATATGATGTCTTTATCACGTGAACAGATTCATCTCTAAGCAAACTTTTTCCGTCCTGTTCATAAACAGATATACGTCCAATATAAATACTCTCTATTCCGTTAAAGGTTTTTTCATAGATTTTATCATAGAGCTTTATTTCTTTTCCCGGTTCAACGCACTCACTATAATGCAGCCCGTCTCCGCCGATACCTATTATACCATTAACTCCGAGTACGCTGTAGAAAAACTCGTAATTCTCATCCGAATTATTTGTAATAGTACTCTCTATCTTGTAATAGCCTGACTTTCTGTCATGATAAACTCCGGTAATTTTGGCAACCAGACCATCACAATTAATATATTCATTGTCCCCGATAAACTCATATCCGGTTTCAACATAATTATCCGATTTATAAACGTTTACACTCTCCGATTCTGTATAATCGGGAGTATTTCTATCAATCAAAAATGCCACAAACAGCACAACAAACACCAGGAAAAAAACTCCTGAAATAATCAAAAATACCTTATACAGCTTAAGCAGTCCGCCCGAAACCTTCTCAAGCTTTTGAATCTCTCTTTCAGCATGACGACTGGCCTCGTCGTCAAACTGCTTCATATCGATTTTATGTCTCTCAAGCCATTCCCTGTCCGTGGAATATTCGCCTCCGCAGACCGGACAAACCTTGTGAATCGAAGTATCTATCGCATTACCGCAATAGTCACAGGAAATAACAGGATCCCTGTATTTGAGCTCCAAAGCCTTCTTTTTTGCCTCACTTTCATAGCTTTCACTGCTTTTAAGTCTCTCATATTTTTTTGAAAATCTCAAGCCAAGCACCAGAAAAATAAATGGTATTACGAACAAGAGAACCAGTATTCCAATCATTTCATATTCCTCCGGGAAAAAAACAGGGCACAACCAAAGCTGTGCCCTAAATCATTATCAGTTAAGTAACTACCCTCAATTACTTGATAAACTTAATCTTGCTGACGATGGGAAGCTCTACTGCCTTTCCCTGTGCAGCATTGATGATTCCGATAATTGCAAGGGCAAAAATAGCGAGACAGGGAATACCAAGAATAATTCCTACGATTGTACCGATAACGGGAATAAATGCCATAATTCCCTCTACTACACCAAGTACAATAGCGATAATCGCAAGTGTAACACCCTGTGAAGCATGGAATCTTGCAAATTTAGACTGGGGTGCTCCGAAAATCGGAACCAGAACCAAAATTCCAATATAAGCCAAAATTCCCATAGTCTTGTTGTTCTCGATATCTGTGGGTGAAAACTCAGCAGTTCGATCGTTCATCTTTACCAACTCGTTAAAATCCATAATAACCTCCTTCAGCTATATTCTTACTGAAACAAAATATTTGATCGCCGCACCGGTGACCTTTGAGTAACAATTATAGACTATCAAAATTGAAATGTAAATGCACTTTTTTGAAATAATATAACCGAGTATTTTGTAAAAAATAACCATTTGACTATGTGTGAATAGTAGCTTATAAACGCACGCAAACCGAAAATCTGCCCTTTGGTTTTTTCACAGGTCGTCACAGCTTTCTTCCCTTATTCTCCATGTATCAGGTACCAATCACATTTTCTTTGCTTTATACGTTCCGGCAAGTCAGCCTGGTGTATTCCTCTACACTGATATTCCTCATTTCGCATGCCTTTTCCAGACTGTAATTGAGTTGACCAACCAAAAATTTTATTGTATCTATTTTTTCCGATAGAATTCCTTCTGCCTTTCCTTCAGATTTGCCTTCTGCTCTTCCTTTGGCTACTCCTTCTGCCATTCCTTCTGCCTTTCCTTCTTCTCTTCCTCTCATTCTTCCCCGATTCTCTCTGTAATCAAGTACCTGGCACATATTTACACCTTCCTTCCTGTCTTCCTCAGACAACAGATCTATGACCGAATTATAACGATCATCTCCCGTGACGGCTGTCATAAAATTCAAAAACTCATCCAAATGAACTATTTTCGCCGCATCCGGCACATAGCCCGGATTGTTCATGGAATTAACAAAATAATCCGCCACAAGTCTGAAATCGCTCGTGAACATGGATATCGTCTCCGGCTTCAGTCTGCAAATATCAAACATGTGAACACAATAGTCATTAATATACGGTTCTATTCTCTCGCCGTTTTTCACCGGAATCCCGTCAGCATTGAAATATTCCTTTATGTTCAGCGGGCACTCCCATTTCTGCCTTCCGAAATAAAGAACAATCGTTACAATCGGATACCTGACTTTTCCGCGGACTCTCCTGCCTTTCACTTTCCTATAGCTTCGCTGTGACCTGTAATCAGCCCCATCATACGATGCACATCGGAACGGCATCTCGCTGTCCGGGACAGTCTGGAGCTCAATTCCTGTCATAATCCCGTTTTTTTCGGATATTTCCCATTTTTTCAGACAATCTCTTTCCTGACCGCGAAGTTTCCCAGTATCCGCCGCACTGTACCAGCTGCCGGCATTCATGTCCTTCAGCAGCTGTCCCTCCATCAGCCTGTCACCTTCAAATACGAGAACGTTATAAATATCTGCAAAGACGTCCTCATAAGCAATCAGTGCTTTTCCTGAAATATCTTTCTTTCCCAATAAAAAATCCTTTCCGTCAGATATCTGCTGTGCGCGCCCACACAGATATGCTGTCAATCACTTACTATCCGCCTTTGAATTTCTGATAACTGAATAAATTAAGTTTCAAGTTGCAAAGCTGCAATCGGCTCAGCAGCCGTTAACTGTACGACCCGACTTTTAAAAGACAAAAATAGATTCGAACAGACTGCGATAAGTAGCCGTTAACTGTACGACCCGACTTTCAAAAGACAAAAATAGATTCAAACAGACTGCGATAAGCAGCCGTTACCTGTACAACCCGACTTTCAAAAGACAAAAATAGATTCGAACAGACTGCGATAGTAACAATAAATAGTGGCATCACAATAGTGTACGTGAAGCAAATCTCTAATCATCGGGGTTCAGACATTTTCACCACTCATATGAATTTTTCATCCGTAATTGAAATAATTATCGATATATTTTTTCAGAACTGTACACATTCCAAAAGTAAAGATGAAATGCAAGCCTCAATAAAAAGTATTAACTCCGGTACAATCGGCACAGAACAGAATTCAGAGAAGACTTATGATCAGCAGTATGGACATCTGCCGAAAGACCGCCTTGCAAGACAAGCAGAATAGACTATACTCGGAATTTCGATTCCTGCTGAATAGTAATATAGCACGGATTCATTCATATTTCAAGCAGAATTTTGTAATACGTATATTCTACAAGAGTGCAAGTTGCCCTTTTAGGTAGATAACCATCGAAACAGTAAACACACGAAGGGTTTGAGATATTAATCAAGTGTAGGTTATTTCCGTCTTTAAAGATAATGAGCGGAATTTATTTTTTTGTGGGCAAGATATTAATTAAGTTCTATCTTCTCTATTACACAGTGATGCTTTTTTGCATCAGGCCCATCCTTTTCGTAACTGATTCCTACCAGGATTACCTCCCCCTTATATTCGCCCAAACTGTCAGGATATTTCTTTTTATTTATCTGTGAAATAGCTGTTTCAGCATACTTATCCCACTTTAATTCAATGATCATAGGCGGCTTTACCACATTATATTTCGGGAGGAATACCATATCCGCAAAGCCTTCACCTGCCGGCATTTCACGCACTACATTGTACTCTTTTCGTGCACTGTAGAATGCCAGGCCGATGCTCACCGCCAGTGAATTCTCATCATTATATTTCAGGACGCTGCTATTCTTTCTGTGGCACTCCTCAAGTCCCAGCGCTACTGCCTCTGCATCGCCCTTTGTGATGCTCTTTAACAGCTTTTCTGATGCTTCTATGGAATCTACTACGTCCGTCCACTCAGCATACTCTATAGAACGCTCGAATATCTGGCGAACCTCTTTATTGGGGATCGAAACCATTTCTGTTTTCTCATCATAACAAAGATAACCCAAATGAATCAGCATGGTAAGTACGTCATCCTTGTTTTTGAAACTGGTCATATCGTTTTCGTAACCCCAAACATTGACTTTCCTTTTAACTCCGGCTATCAAATCCACTATAACATCTCTTAATCCATCATAATTCATGGATATATAAGTCGATAAAGAGTTAAACGCTACTGTCTGCGACCAGTAGTTGTAACACTCACCATCCAGCATAGACTGAACTACGGAATTAGGTCCAAAGATATGCTTCGCACGATTAAAGCTATAACCATCATACCAGTCGCATATCTGCTTATAATCCATGTCGTACTTTTCGCATAAACCCTGTACCTCAGTTTCTGTAAACCCTATGTATTCAGCCAGTCTCTTTGGCTGCAACATAGTGTACTCAATAAAATTATTCAGTGCTGACTCGGAATTATATTTCTTAATCGGAAGGATGCCCGTGATATATGCCAGGGCAGTAAACTTCTTTGATCTGTTTCCTTTAAAAAGTGCCCGCAAAAGATTAATGTACCTTCTTTGAATTTCAAAATTGCTTTTTTCATCTCTAAAAAGGCAATCCCACTCATCAATTATTATTACAAACTGCGCACCGGTTTTACTGTTTATCCTGTCTAAGGCTGTCGCCACTTCGTCTTCTTCTGTATTAACTATGCCCGGAAATGCTTCATTTAAATCATTCAGCAGCCATTTTTCAATGTAATTCAATGCCGCTGCTGAATCATTTTGCTCGGCAGTAATATCTGCCATATCTATTCTTATGACATCATATTTATTCAGATTCCTATCCCAATTTTCGGTCCGGGCTATTTTTTTATCTTCAAAAAGGGCTCTGGAATCACAGCCCTTTTCATAATAGGCTGCAAGCATATTTGCCGCTATGGATTTCCCGAATCGTCTGGGACGGCTGATACATGCATAGCGCTGTTCACTCCCGATCAGTGAGTTGAAAACATCTATCATACCTGATTTGTCTACATATATTTCAGAATTCAATACTCCTTTGAATTCCTGATTTCCCCGATTTAAAAATAAACCCATATAACCTCCAAAATAACAATGCACATATCCCAAGTATGTTTTTTAAACATAATAAAAACACATATCTCCTATATATTCCAAAAACATTATATAGGAGATATGTATCCTTTTCAAGTGTTTTTAATCCCGGCACCGCTGCTTATCGCAACGGAATATGGTCTGTCTGTAGTGCATATTTTATTGATTTGCAGTTTATTCGATTGCCTTCAGCTCTGCCTTTACTCCAAGCTTCTTAAACATCTTTGTATAAGCCTTGAGCTTTTTAGCGGGAACATAGATTACTACGTTCTCTTTCAGTCCTTCAAATACCTCAGCACTGAGGTTTGCCGCCTTCAGCTTCGTTGAATTAATTGTGATTTCCTTCAGGTTCTTGCAGCCCTTGAAAGCACCTTCTCCGATTGAGCTGATGTTCTTGCCGATGGTCAGCTTCTTCATCTTCTTATTTCCGGCAAAAGCACCATCGGAAATG
>JAZLIK010000092.1:0-12058 GCA_045617345.1 Lachnospiraceae bacterium
ACCGGATGATGTATTGGCCGATGTACCGGATGATGTATTGGCCGAAGCATTTGACGATGCATTCACTGATACATTATCCAAAATACCGGATGTTTTGAAATCTGACACATCGGTTCTCATATCAGACGAATTATCTGACGTTGTATTGCCTGACGCAGACCTAATCGGAGATATTACCGACCTTCTATCGTATTTTTCCGTTTCTGAAGACTTATATCCGTACTCTGAAGTAACAATATCATTATCACCGCATTCATGATTTTCATTCTGCAGACCATTTTCCGAAGCATCCTCTGCACCTGTATTGTCAGTGTCGCGAGGTGAAAGATTCATATCCTCCACAAAAGCGAAGCCGCTGCTTTTTTCTGAATCATCCCTGTCTGCTTTTGTAATTTTACCAAGCATGACAATAATTTTACCGCGAACGTTGTCGACTTCGGCAAAATCAGCATCATTATACTCAAATTCACCGTTTTCAGGTACATCAGAATCGGCTGTGCCCGGTTCTGAACCGTTTGAACTATATTTGTCCTCATGTTCCATTGCTGAATCAAAACGGATCGAATCCGAATTATCGCCGTCAGCTCCCATAAAGCCTTGATTTGTGCCTGCCTTCAGACTTCTGGCCTTATCAACATTTACAATATTGCTTTCGCTGTCATTCAGCATAACAGTCTCGGTAAGTCCGCTGTGCTTTGACATGTTCTGCGTGCGCATCGCAGGCATTTCAGGATTCTTTTTTGAAAACTTACGATTGAGTTCTTCGCTTGCAAAATCTGAGTTTACGGTAGCTGCAATCTCATTTTCAACTTCCTTCATGAAGATTTCTTCGCTTGTACCGGTATAATTCTGTCCGCCGACTGTTCCGACATTCGCTGTATTTGCCGCATATCCGTTTATTCCGCCGGATATCGGGCCTTCTGTGTAGCCTCTGCCACCGTTCTCTGCGTTTCCGTTTGCATATCCGTTTGTTACGTCGGTTCCGGTCTCTTCTGCATAGCCTCTGCCGCCATTCTCAGCACTTCCGTTTGCATATCCGTTAGTTCTGCCGGATATCGAGCCTTCTGCATAGCCTCTGCCGCCATTCTCAGCACTTCCGTTTGTTCCGCAGAAAGCTGTCCCGGCTGCATATCCTTTTCCGTTCAACTCCGAATTACCGGCTGACTGTCCTTTTTCACCGGGAGCGTGATATCCCATTGCAGAAGAAGTATCTGCAGAACCGTACTGCTGATTCTTTGCGTTCTTTCTGCCTGCCTTCACCGACGCACCGCTTTCATTCTTCAGAGAAGCGACAAACTGTTCCGAAGCTTTTTTCACGTCATCGGATACGGTATCTTCAGCATAATTCTCGGCTACGGAAGTATCGGAATGCATTCCCACGGGCTGTCCGGCAGAAACACTTATAGAGCCCATACGAGGTCTGACACGGGAAGACTGATTGTCTGCTTCAACATTTTCAAAAAGATCGTCATTGTAATCAGAATCATCGTAATAGTCGCCATCTTCTATATTGTCATAGATATCCTGCTCCATACGTCTGAGTCTGCGCTCTTCACGCCAATTTTTGCCGGTCTCGCTGAATTTATGAGACAGATATAAAATAAATGCCTTTCCGGTAATAACCACAAGCATAATCAACTCAACAGCTATCATAATAATAACCGCTCCGGCACTTCCGAAAAGAGAACAGAGCAGCTTCACAACAATTCCGCCGAAAAATCCGCCGCATGCAGGAAATATACCGTCATAATCAAGCAGAGAATTCGTGAAATAATCTCCTACCCCAAGCTCCGGGTTGTAACCGTAACCGATCATCTGTATAAGTGCGGCAGTAACCATTAAAAATACTGCCGAACAAATAATCTTTGATGTCGAAAAAAATCTGCCGTTATTGGCAACAAAAAACAGTGTGAGTGCAAGAATAAGTATCGGAAGTACATAACCCAATGCACCGAAAAGTCCGAATACCACAGTATTAACACCTGTTCCCACAGGACCGCATACACCAAAGTAGCTGAGAATCATCAGAATACACAAAAGTGCTGACACGATAAGAGCAATCTCATCCGTCATGGTCTCATTCGATCTGCTGTTCACATCATCATATTCATCATATGAACTTTCTCTGTCGCGTTCCCCCATGCCGCGCATACTGCGTCCGCCATTCCGAGAACGTCCCGAACCTGTACCGGCATTTCTGTTTTTGCCTGCTGTCGAACTCTTTTCATATTCGGAATTTGTTCGTGCTGTTCGCGTGCTTCTGCCGTTCTCTGAAGCTTTTACCGTCGATTTTGAAGCTCCCGCACGGTTTCCTGCCGAAGAACCTGTCCGTGTTCCAGCAGAGACTCTTCCTGTCGTCGCTGTCCCGGATGAAGTCCTACCCGAAGCTCCCGCAGTTTTTCCTGACGAGGTTCTTCCCGACGTTCCGGCTTCGTTTTGTGTCAGAGTTCTCCCGGATGTCCCCGACGAACTTCTGCCGGAACCCGAACGGTTGCCTGTATAATTACGCGATGTCGAAGCACCTGTACTTTTACTTCCCGCTCCGGTCGCATTATTCCTCTTTCTTTCTTCTGCCATTTTTACACCAAACCTTATTAAACAATAATTGAGTATTCAAGCTTTTAAGCATTCAAGCTTTCATAAAGCGGCACATAATCGGTTGTGAACAGTTCAGATTCATCGTTACCATTCACAATCTGTCCAAAACACATTCATAAGCTCTGCCTGCTTCGCAGCCTTGGGCTTACTTCATGTATATAACCTCAAAATATAAAAGAAAATCATTTAACTATAAAATATGTCAGCACTGCAATGCCCAGTGCTATTCTGTACCATCCGAATACAACAAAATTATGCTTCTTAATATATCCAATCAGGAACTTAATAACTATTATCGAAACCACAAATGCAGTAATCATAGCTGTCGCAAGAATCACTGCCTGTCCCCCGGTAAAGCTGCCGGAGAACTTCAATACCTTCAGCAGACTCGCACCGAACATGACAGGAACCGCAAGGAAAAAGGTATATTCAGCGGCTGTTTTACGCGATACACCAATCAGAAGGGCACCGATAATTGTGGCTCCCGAACGTGACACTCCCGGAAATACGGCTGCAATAACCTGAAACATACCGATAAGGAAAGCCACCTTATACGTAATATCGCCAATTGATTCTATCCCGGGATTCTTCCCTGTGTTTCTCTTTTCAACAACGATAAACACAATACCGAACACAACCAGAGCAACCGCAACACACCAGGGATTGTAAAAGTGCTCGTCAATCCAGTCATCAAGAAGAAGCCCCACAATCATAGCCGGTATGCATGAAACTACAACTTTAAACCACATTATAAATATATCTTTTTTTACATAGCTTCCAAGACCTTCACTTTTCAACGGTACACTGTTGTTCTTTTTACCGAACGGCCACAGCCTCTTCCAGTAAATAACCACAACAGCCAAAACCGCACCAAGCTGGATAACAACATCAAACAATGACTTGAATGCTTCTGTCTGATCCAGCTGCAAAAATTCATCTACAAGAATAAGATGACCCGTACTGCTGATAGGAAGCCATTCTGTAATGCCTTCCACAAGCCCAAGTATAAGCGCCTTAAAAATCTCTATTATATCCATATCATTCTCCAAATCATGCTCCGGATTTATCACCAATGTTGCAATCTGTATCAATTGCATACTACTCTTGTCGTAACTGCATTATTTAATCAATAGTTACTATTCACAGTCGGGTAATAATAGACGCAAGCCGAGAGCTTGCTCTCGGGCTTGCAGATATTATTATCCGACTATGGAGGCAGGACAAAACTTATGAATAAGCCTTAAGCTGCGCAGCAGCGACTGACTGCACAGCAGGCAGGGCTTATGAATAGGTTTTGGGCAGACTGTGAATAGTAACAAGCAAGAACATCAGCCACATGATATCATGAGCTTCATTTTATTAATCGCAATCAAGTCGTATCGAACATTCTGTTTTGTAATTATATCAAATATCGAACAGAATGTCTACTGTTTTTTATCGCGTTGTTTTTTTCATTGCACAGTCATTTCAATTTTATAAATCTGCTTCTGTTGTCTGCTTCCGACTTCCGGGGCTTCAATTCTCAGCTTTCTCTGTCTGTTTCCGACTTCCGGCTTCAGCATCCGTTATCTCAATTATTATCTTCAAGTCTGTCCGCATCAGCCTCTATCTCGCCTGTGCTTCCGGTATCTGCCGTAAGCATCAGAGGATGAGTCTCCATCTTTACGCCTGAAATTGTTTTAATCCATTTCCTGCTTCGAAGTCTGATGATGCACCAGCCTGCCTTTATTACCTGGTCAATCTTGAGAAGAAAATAAATCCAGAATGCATCAAGGTGCCATACCAGACCTGCAAGCGCTCCGAACGGAATTGACACAACCCAGAGGAACAGAATATCCGCAACCATCAGGAACTTTGTATCTCCGCCGCCTCTTAAAACACCCTTTGTCATGATGCTGTTTATCGACTGGAACACTACTATCAGGGCAATCGAATTCATCAGCTGACCTGCAAGCAGCTTGGTTTCCTCGGGAATATCATAAAGGTTGATAACAAAATCACTTATCGCAATGATAATAAATCCGCCTATTGCACCGATTATCGCGCCGAGGCAGAAAAATGTAACAGCCTGATTCTGTGCTTTTTCTCTCTCTCCTTCTCCGAGCGTATGACCGGTAATAATGCAGCCTGCCTGACAGACACCCTGAATCAGAACAGTACTCAGCTGCTGCGTAACAGTCGTTACCGCATTTGCAGCAACAAAGCTTGTTCCGATTTTACCCATTACGATAGCAACTGCCGAATTACCGAATGCCAGAAGCGAGTCTGACACCAGAACGGGGATACTGATTCTGATATATTCACGCAAAAGGTCTCCGCATTTCATGAACATATCCCTGATTCGATAAGCAACCTGCTTATCAATAAAGAATATATAACCGCAGATGAACACTGCCTCAAACGATCTGGCAATAAGTGTACCGAGTCCGGCACCGGCAATACCCATCTCGGGAGCGCCGAATTTACCGAAGATGAACATATAGTTAAAGAAAACGTTAATAAAGAATGCTCCGATTGAAGAAAAAAGCGGGATTTTCATCTGTCCGACGCTTCTGATGACAATCGTACAGGTCAGTGACAGACCAAGCAGCAGATAACACGGAACCATATATTCAAAATATCGCATGCCTTCCGCAATAACAGCGGGGTCACTGGTGTAAAGTCCGAGAATTTTATCGGGAATCAGAATCGTCGGAATGGTAAATCCGAAAACAGCAAGCACAAGCATCAGTCTGAGCATGATCGTAAATGCCTTTTTAAAGGACACTATATCCTTCATGCCCCAGAATCTCGCGGTCAGTACGCTCGCTCCCATTCCGAGTCCCATACAGCATATATGGAATATATTGACAAACTGGTTTGCCTGAGCCGTAGCCGAGAGAGCAACCTCTCCGATTTTACCTACCATTACCGTATCCGTCAGATTTACTCCGATGGTTATCATGCTTTGGAGCGAAATCGGAATTGCTATCGCCGCCGTCTTTTTGTAAAAATTCTTGTCTCTAACAAATAACTTCATTTCTTTACACCACTTTCCCCAAAATCAAAATCAAAATATTAATAAGGTATATATTCTTATTTGACAGACTGTGAATAATAAACAATATTTTTTGTTACTATTCATTGTCCGACACAAAACATACATAAATCATGTCACAAAATCATCGGTGAACAGTAACCGGATATTCAGTTCGCAATCGGGTGATGCGAGCCGAAGCTTGTTTCGTCCAAGGACAGGAACGTGTATCCGTTTTCAAGTCCCCATATAATGATGTCCTCGACAGCATCCACACTGAAGCCCTTAATATCATGCTGAAGAACGACAGATACCTTGTTTCTGCTTATTCCGTTAATGACGTTTCTGTACAGCTGCGCCGATGTAATGGGCTTCGACTCCGCATCTCCGCTCGTCACATTCCAGTCAAAATAGTATATTCCTTTTTTCTCAAAATCCTCTGCCAGCTGCGACATGATACCCTTGCAGTACCTCGCACTGATTGTATTTGAGCTTCCGCCGGGGAATCTGACAATATTCGGTCTGCTGCCCGTAATCTCGAAAATCATATCCTGGGCCTTTTTGAAGTCTTCATAATAGGTCTCCATCGACGAATATATCTTGTATTCATGTGTGTACGAATGAACCGCGACAGTATGTCCGCTTTCGTATTCGCGCTTAATCAGATCCGGCCGTCCCGTATTTACCACAAAAAACGTAGCCTTGACATTGTACCTGTCCAGCACATCCAGAAGCTTTGACGTGTATGCTCCGGGACCGTCATCAAAGGTCAGATAAACAATCTTGCCCTGCTCCTCCAGTTCACAGTTCGGAATATGCGAACGTTCGGTCACTATAACCTTTCTTTTTTTCTTCGCAGTATTTCCGTAGGCATCCGTCACCTTATAAACAACCTTATACTCACCTATTTCATCCGTGTTTACATTTGAACTGACCACAATGCTGCCCGTCAGATCTCCGTCTACATTATCGTATGCGGTAGCACCCTTGTCCTGATATTTCGCGTACTGTTCAATCTTTACCGTTTTTTTGCCCTTCAGTTTTATACTCGGTGCCTCAGGGTCATTGTAGCGTATGATTCGTTCGGCGTGAACAATATTCCCCGCGCTGTCCTCCACATCGTAAAACACCGTATCCTTCGTGACAACTCTGGTAACCTTCGAGGTAATATCGCCGTCATAATTGTCGTATGCCGTAAAGCCATCTTCCGCGTACTCCTCATTCGGCAGTGTGAAATGCTCAGCATCCTCTTTCAATGTAATAACAGGTGCAACACTGTCTTTTACATGAATTTCAAATGTTTCTTCAGACGCGGCCGAAAGATACCCGGCTTTAACCTTTATGGTATATATGCCCGTATGCATTAAATCAATACTTCCCTCCGACGTGAATTCTATTTCCTCTTTTTCACGGTTCAGAAGCCCTCCGTATGCATAAGCATGTATTACCGGCGGCTGTGCGTCAGTATCAAAGACCTCATATTCCGTCCTGTCAATAGTAAACTCAATCTCTATTCTCTGAAATTCACTATACAGGAACAAAGCCGTTACTGCCATAAATACAAGTGTCAGAAGCACACACAGCAGTATTTTTATTTTTTTCATTTTACGTCATTTCCTTCTATTCTGAACCATCTGAAATCGAAGCTGCTTCCCGGAAGAAATACAAACGCCAGCCTGCATTTGCCCTTAAGGCCGGTGATTTCAAAGGTCTGTTCGCTATCACCTTTTCTGAAATCAAGCAGCGAAACCGTTGTTTCTTCCCCGTTCGTTATTTTCAGATTAATTGAATTTATCCCGTTTTCGGTATGACCGCAAACCGTAATCCTGCAGGGCGCTTCATCCTTAAAATCCATATCGTCAAACTCGATGTTTACATTGTTTCCGATATCAAAAATTCCGTCAGCCCTTTTATCAAAAGTATCTCCGTAAACACGGGTGCAGTCTGACGCATTGTTCATTTCAAAAGCCGCATTCTTTTCATCAAAGATAAAGCCTTTAATATGAATCTTGTCCGAGGCGGTAAAATAAATATCATGAATACCCTTAAGAACTGCATTCAGTCTGTAGGTTTCAGCCTGATAAACATTCCATATCATAGGCTTGCAGTACAGCGCATCGCACAGCTGCCTGCTGCCCTGCACTCCCGGTCTGCCGTCCCATATTCCTATATGATATTCCTCTCCTGTCAGTGCAAATACGGGAATCGTAACAGTGTCCGAGCCGTTTTGTCCGAAATCCAAATTGGAATATCCTATAAAAGAGCCTGCAGAATAAGGTGTAGCCACACCCTTTTCATTTCCGTTGCCGACATTTCCCGACGAATCACTGTAAAGTGAACCGGCAGTAAATTCATAAGGATTATGGAATGCCTCTCCTATTCCCTCAGCCGAGAACTCCAGTGATGATATGCATTTTGCACGTCCGTCATCACCGAATGCCAGACATCTGATGCGGAAGTTTCCGTCACCGCGTGCCCTGATTTCCGATTTCAGAGATATATTATCACTCATTTTTCTGTTCAAGTCAACCGAGTAATTGCATATTATTTCACATAAGTCGGATTTTACACCATAATCGTTGACTGCCTGCCAGACAATTTTACCCGTATTTGCGTTCTGTGGCAGGATTTTTGCCGTAACGGTTCTCGCTTCACCGGACGACTTAAAGCATCTGTCTCCGTCAACCGAAAGCTCTATTTTCCTGACGTGTATGTCTTCCGACATATCCGCTGATGCCGTAATATCAACATCCGTCATCTCCGCATCGTCATCAGCCTTTACTACAGCGAGAAGCTTCCCGTTAAACATGAGCCTTGAACTGCACTTATACTGCTCATAATCTGTGCTGTCACCGTTGTCAAGTCCGAGAAGTGTCCCTTTTTCAGCCCTTACATTTACCCTGCATCGTGCATTTTCCACGACATTCCCGTCGTTATCAACTGCATATATTTCAAAGAAAGCAAGCCTTCCGTACACTTTTTTGTCATATCTGATTTCTGCGGCATCTCCAAATGACGTCCTGCGTTCGCGGCACAGCACATTACCGTCGGAATCATATGCCACCGCCTCTATATAACCCTTTTTGTACGGAATTGTCCATGAGGGCACTATCTCCTCGCCATGCTCATGGTCTATCTTTTTTCTGCCGAGAGACTCTCCGTTACAAAACAGCTCCACCTCTGAAGCATTTGAAGCGATGCGCACGTCAATCAGCTGTCCCTCATTAAAATCCCAGTAAGGGAACACATGCACGAACGGTGCCTTTTTGCAGTCTGTCCACGCACTTTTGAAAATGTAATAAGAATCCTTCGGGAAGCCGGCCGTATCAAGCTGCCCGAAATAGGAATTTTTCGTATGATAAGGCGTCGGCTCACCTATGTAATCAAAGCCCGTCCAGATAAACTGGCCTGCCGAATAATCTCTGTCACGCTCCGCTTTTATGACATATTCCGTATTCGGCGCTCCCCAGCTCGTAGCACAGTTACCGAGAGCCGAACACTGTTCATCGTCATCGGCCATTATCGATGCATGCAGCGGAAAATGGTAAACACCTCTTGACTGAATGGTTGAACAGGTTTCACTTCCGTACATTTTCCATTCGGGATGTTCGGCATGATGCCCGTCGTAGAGCTTTTCACCGTAATTATATCCGACCAGCTCCAGCCTGTCGGCACACTTTTTTGCTCCGTCCCACTGCATATAATTTGAGGCAAAGGTAACGGGCGCATTGTGCAGATAATCGTACTTTTCCACACACTTTCCGAGTCTTTCGGTTGTCTCCGGCGCATCGGTATCCGCATGGCAGTCGTATATCTCATTGCCTATGCTCCACATAATCACAGAAGGATGATTCCTGTCTCTTTTTATCCACGACTCAATATCCTTCTCGCAGTCTGTCTCAAAGAATCGCGCATAATCGTATTCTGTTTTTGAATGATGCCACATATCAAAGGCTTCCGAATCAATCATAATTCCCATTTCATCGGCGAGCTCCATCAGCCCTTTTGCCGGCATATTATGCGATGTTCTGACTGCATTCGCACCCATCTGCTTCAGAAGAATGAATTTTCTTCTCATGACATCACGGTCAAATGCCGCGCCTAAACATCCCAGGTCATGATGTTCGCACACTCCGTTTATTTTTACTCTTCTGCCGTTCAGGATAAGTCCCCTGTCTGTCGTATATACAATGTCTCTGAGTCCAAATACGGTAACAACCGAGTCTATTTCTTTATCATCCAGCAGCACGGAAGTTTTCAGCTCATACAGATTCGGGTTCTCTATATCCCACACAAAAGGATTATCAATGATAAACGAACAGCTGTTTCCGCTGTATTCAACATCCGACACCCGTACCGTGCTTCTTGACGCACACGGATGATTGCAAAGCGAACAGTTGTCACCGTGCGACGAATCCTGCACAATAAAGCCTTCCGATTCACTGCACGGCTTTGAAATCGTTCCGACATTTTCGGGATTCTGTTCTTTCAGCACGAGACCATGCGAATAGGTCACCCGGTCTGCGTCCGGACCTTCAACCTCGGTATCGGTTATTACAAGCCATCTGTCATTTACTTTTTTAGCCGAAACATAAACACCGTTATATGAAATATGTGTTTTGGGAAGCTCTCTGTACGTCACATCCCTGAAAATTCCCGCACCGGAATACCATCTTGAATTCGGGTTCCTGTGACAGACTCTGACCAGGATTTCATTTTCGCCGTCTCTGATATACGGTGTCATATCAATCTCAAAGGATGAATAACCATAATGGTTCTCACCCGCTTTCACCCCGTTCACATACATGGTACAGTCCATATATACGCCGTCAAACCCGACGTAATAGCTTTTTTCACTGTTATAATATACACCGAACCATTTTCTGTACCAGCCTGTCGAATCCTCATACAGATTATTCGAATCATATATAAGCCAGTCATGCGGCAGATTTATCTTCTCCCAGTTTTCTTCCGGAACAGCCAGTGCCTCTTCCTTTGCCGCATCAACTCCAAGTTTTATAAAATACCAGCTTTTATTGAATAATGTCTCAAATCTCATAGTCTGTTCCTTTCTTTTGAAGAAAATCAAGTACGAGCTCAGCTGTCTTCATTTTGTACATCAGACGTGTTTCCAGTGCAGGAAGTTCAAACAGTTTAGTAAAGGTCTCTCTTTCCAGACTTATGCCGACATAAACTTCGCCGGGCTGAGAGGCTTCAGGGTTTGCGGGGTCCTGATTTCCAAAGGTTCCCGTCACACCGATTCCAATATCCGCACCGTATGTTCTCCTGCATGCATCAGCCATGGCAGCCGCTGTTTGCTCTGAATAAACACTGTATTTTTCAATAACATCAGCAGGAACTCCCTGCATGATTTTTGCTTCATTGCTGTAGGTCACAAAAGCGCCCTTCATTACCGCCGAAGCTCCCTCCGTATCGGTAATCAGAGAGGCTAACTGCCCTGATGTCGCACTTTCCATCGTAGTCACAGTCAGTTTATTTTTGATCAGATACTCAGTAAATTCTCTGTATCTGTCACGAATTCTTAATTCGTCTTCATGGCTAAATTCATTCATATGCAACGTCCTTTATATTTATGTGAATGTCAAAAACTTTTGCCGTCCGCAAATATATCTGTAATCTCTGTTTGAAAAAATCATTCGGTGCATGAATATATGATTTAAAAAACACAATAATCCGTTATGCAAAATGACTGTAATTCATAACTCGCAACCGTTTCGCCTGTTGCCTGTAAAAACAGGCTGCATAGTAGCTGTCCGGTATGGAGTGTACCCCTCACCTGACAAAGCTTGTACCCACCGCCTAAAGGCAGGGGGTTATCTTTCTGCCTTTATATAGCTGCTCCATGTCCTCGGCCCATAATGCTTAACGCTTTCCGTCGCCACATCCCTCGAAAAAGCAAGCGCCTCCTCAAATCCCATTTTTTCATTAAAGTAACCATAGCAGAAAGCCCCGTGAAATATATCCCCTGCTCCAAGGCTGTCTACACATTCGGTATTCAGTACATCAATGCTGCCGTTTTCTGTCAGAATCGGCTTTTCTCCGCGTGTTATCGCTTTTTGGGCCTGCTCAGTTTCCTTCATTTCAAAAATGTTCTCTCCCGTGGGGCTTAAGAAACCTTCCGATGATATGATGATGTCCGCTCTTTTTAAGAACCTGTCGGCATTTGCCTTCCAACTGCCTGCATCCAAAACCACCGGGCATCTGACCATATCCAGCAAATTAAGTGCAAGTTCCTGCTGATTCAGATCAAAAAGGCAGAAACATCCACCCTCTTTGTTTTGCAAAGCTTCCACATCCTTTGCCGGAACATTTTTCATTATGTTGTCGATGTTAACCGTTTCAATCTTTCCCTGTCCGCTGAAAACGGTTCTTTTTCCTTCACTGTCCACTACTATCGAAGCAACATTGGGCAGATTTTCACCT